>DRKG01000096.1 GCA_011051855.1 bacterium
CCCGCCCCGAACGCATCCTGCACGTCGCCTGCAACGCCGAGTCCCTGCGTGCCGACTTGAGCGGGCTCAGCGCCGGCGGTTACCGCCTGGCCGCGATCCGGCTCTGCGACCTGATCCCCCACACCGAGCACGTCGAGCTGGTGGCCCTGCTCGAACGGGCGTGACACGCGACCGGCTTGCCAGGACGCACCCACCCGCGCAACCTCTGGTGATGCCGCACTCTCCCCGCAAGCTGCTGGCCGTCCTGTTGCTCGGCGCCACCGCCCTCGCCCAAGGCGCGGTCGACAATCTCGCTCTGGGCAAGATGTGGACGTTCGAGCACCCGCCGCTCGCCTACCTGAAGGCGGAATACGGGTTCGAACCGAACCAGCAGTGGTTCGACGCGATGAAGCTCTCGGCACTGCGACTCGGCGAACGCGACAATCCGTGGTGTTCGGCGTCGTTCGTTTCGCCGCGCGGGTTGATCATGACCAACCACCACTGCGTGCGCGACCAAATCGCGCAAGTGCAGGGCGGCGACGACTGGGTCGCCAACGGCTTCGCGGCGACGTCGTTCGAAGACGAGGTGTCGCTCCCCGGCCTGACCGTGCACCAGCTCGTCGCCCAAGAAGACGTCACTACACGCGTGGAGCAAGGCGTGGCCACGGACGCCGACGACGTCACGGCGGCCAACCAGCGCAAGGCCAACATCGCAGCGATCACCGAGGCGGCCGATGCAGCGCATCCGGGCCATCTGCACGAAGTGGTGGCGCTCTACCACGGAGCGGTGCACGTGCTGTATCGCTACCGGGTCTTCGACGACCTGCGCCTGGTGGTCGCGCCCCACCTGCAGACGGCGCACTACGGCGGCGACTCCGACAACTTCACCTACCCGCGGTGGAGCATCGACTTCGCGTTCTTGCGCGCCTACGTCGACGGCCAGCCGGCCGACACGGCCGCGCACTACTTCCGTTGGCGGGAGCGCGGCGCCACCGAGGGCGAACTGGTGTTCGTGCCGGGCAACCCCGGCAACACCAACCGACAGGCGACGATGCGGCAACTGCAGTTGCAGCGTGATCTGGAGTACCCGTTGGTGCTCGAACAGCTAGCCGACAGCATCGCGATCCTGACGCCGTTCCGGGATCACGCGCCGCAGCTGCTCACCACGCTGCTGAGTTGGCAGAACAGCTACAAAGCGATCCGGGGCATGCTCGACGGCCTGCACGACCGCGAGCTGATGCAGAAGAAGCAGGCCCACGAGAACCACTTCCGCGGCCGCATCTCCGAGGATCGGGAGCTCGGCCGGCGATACGGCGACCTGTGGCGCGAGATCGACGCTCTGGTCGAACGGCAGCGCCCGCTGCTGCCGAAGGTGATGTTCTATCAGCCGGCGTTCTCCGGCGTGCTGCAGCGCGGCGTGCTGATCGCGCAGAGCCTCGACGAGACCGTCGCGACCGAAGAACGCGAACGCGCCCGAGAAGAGGCGCGCGACTACCGCGTCGGCAGCAGTCCACTGACCGTGGCGCTGCAAGTCGACCACTACCGCCGCGCCGCGAAGTGGCTACCGCCGGACGATCCGCTGATCACGGCGCTCGCCGCGGGTCATCGCAGCAATGCCACCGAGATCGAATGGCAGGAGGTCGATGCCGCGTTGCGGGGCAGCGAGCTGGCCGACGACGCCTTCGTCGCGCGGTTGCTCGACGACGACGGCCACACCGCCGAGTCCTGGCAGGCCTGCGACGATCCGGGAGTGGGCGTCGCACGAGTGCTGTGGCCGCTGATGCGCGATGCCCGGCGCAGTCAGGAGCGCATCGACAAGGCCCTGGCAACCCAGGGAGCCCGACTCGGCCGCGCCCTTCACGCCGTCTACGGCAACGACATCAGTCCGGATGCGACGATGACGCTGCGCTTCTCGGATGGCCTCGTGAAGGGCTACCCCTGCAATGGCTCGCTGGCGCCGTGGGCGACGACGTTCTACGGCCTCTACGATCGCAGCGCGTCGTTCGGCAACGAGTACCCGTTCGACATCCCACGACCGTGGCTCGATCGGCGCGACGCCATCGACCTGTCGCGACACGTCTGCTTCGCCAGCACCAACGACATCGTCGGCGGCAACTCCGGCTCGTGCGTCGTAGACCGCGACCTGCGCGTCGTCGGCCTGATCTTCGATGGCAACATCGAATCGCTGGCCAACGACTTCTACTACACCCAGGACGTCGCGCGCGCCGTCAGCGTACACACCGACGCGATCCTCGCGGCCCTGCAGCACGTCTACGGCATGGGCCGCATCGTCGACGAACTGCGCGCCGCCGCTGCGAAGTGACGGCACCACCCGCCTCCGAGCCCGCTACAGGATGTCGAGCACACCGGTCGCGCCGTTCGTCAGCGTGTCGATGCCGGTGGCGTAGTTGCAGTCGATGCTGAGCGGCACGTTCCACGGCAGCGGGTCCTTGTCGCCGACGCCGCCGAGCGCCGCCGCGACGAAGGCGCGCGCGAGCTTGGTCAACTCCCGGTCCGCACTCAACACAACCAGCTTGTCGATTGCGCGGCGGTCGCCGATGCGCCCGATCGCCGACGCGATCGCCGACAGCACGGCGAGGCTGTCGCTGTCGCCGAACATCTCCAGCAACAGGTCGTTGGCATTCCGGTCTCCGAGGCAGCCGAGCGCGACCGCGCACTGCTGCAACAGGAACGGTCGCCGTCGCGAACGCTGCATGATCTCGGTCAGCGTCGGCGTCGCCAGCCGGTCCCGCAGCAGACCGAGGCCGATGCACAGATAGCCGGCCGTGCGCGGGTTGCCCTCGTTTTCGCGCAGCAGCGCCAGCATGCGCGGCACCGCGTCGCGGTAGCCGCTGAGGCCGACCCCGACGGCCAGCGCCGCGCGCAGGTCGCCGGTCTGCGCGGCGACCAGATCCCGCAACAACAGTTCGCCCACGGCCGTATCGGCCCGCCCGGCCGCCGCCGCCGGCGCCGACAGGATCCCGAGCGACAACGCCAGCCATGGCCGCTCGCTGCCCTTGTTGGCGCGCGCATAGGCGCGCAACAGCCAATCGCGGTTCTGCCGGCCACCGATGCGACCGAGCGCCATCACCGCCAACTGCCGCGTCGTCTGGTCGCTGCCCTTGCGCCAGTAGGCGCGCAGCACCTCGCTGAACGCCTCGTCGTCGGGGCTCTGCTCGGCCGGTTCGGCGAGCATCCCGAGACCGATCGCACACGACTGCAGGATCGGCGCCCCGCGCCGGTTGTTCCGGCTCGCGAGCAACTCCGCAAACCGTTCCTTGCACTGCTGGTGAACGCGCGACGAGCCGCGGCCGAGCAACCGGCCGATCGCCACCGCCGCATGTGCCGTTACGTGTTCGTCGGTCGCGCCACGATCTTCGGCGAACCACGACAACATCTGGTCGACCGTCTGCCACGCGAGCCGCTTGTCCGCCGAACGCGTCGGGTCCCTGCGCAGCACCCCGAGCGCGTTGACGATCGCGGTGCGCAGGTCACGGTCCTTCGGTTCTTTGTCCTGCAAGGTGGTCCACAAGAGGTCGCGCACCTGCTGGGACAGCCCCGGATCGCCGATGCGGCGCGCGAGCAAGCCGAGCCCGTAGGCGGCGAACGCGCGCGTGCGTTTGCGCACCCGGGAGCGGTCGGCGAGGCGGCGGCCAGCCCGATCGTCGCGCAGCAGAGAAGACAACACGTCGAACGACCGGCGGCGGCCTGCGATTCCGAGCGCCAGCACCGCGCTCTCGCGCACCTCCTGATCTCCTCGCCGGATGCGCGACGAGATCACCGCATCGAGGTCGATGCCGGGGCCGTCGACGCCGAGCTTGCCCAGCGCGATCAAGCACGCGCTCTGCACGTCGCGGTTGCGCTCGGCCTCGATGAGGCGATGCAGCGCCGGCACGATTCGATTCGAGCGATCGTCGGCGGTCACCGCGAGCACGTCCACGATCGCCCTCGGCTGGCGTTGGCCGAGGTAGAAGTCGTCCGACCCGGTCAACGGCTTCCGTTCGCCGCGCACGCGCGATCGCAGGTAGGGCTGCTTGTTGAACTCCCACCACGTCTGCCAGGTGCGGGCGTCGGGTTGCAGATCGCGCGCGCCGGTGGTCGGCGCGGTCGACGGCGTTCGCGGCGTCGTCGGACCGCCGCCTCCCGGCAGCGGCACCAGCGGCACCCGCGCGGGGAGCGGGCGACGCGGGCCTCGGTACTGCCCGCCGTGCGCAGCCACGCCGGCAGCGC
>DRKG01000097.1 GCA_011051855.1 bacterium
CAGTTAGCCCGATCTATGCATGAAGCAGCGCCCCCGGTGCGTGCAATCCGCGTCCAGGCAAGGAAGGCGACTGCAGAAGCGCAGGCGTGGCCGTGGCCACGCCGAGCACTCTGCCAAGGAGTTCGCGGAGCGAGCGGACGCCGCAGGCGGCCGCCTGACGCAGCATGGGCGTGGATGGTGCGTGCCGGGGGTGCTGGTTCATGCATAGATCGGGTTAGGCCTGCGGCCCGGCCGCGCCCGAAGCTGGGCATCCCGCCCCGCAACGGAGGGCAGCGCCATCAGACCCTGGGTTACATCGCCTGCTCCGGCTTTCGGGAGGAGGGCAATGCCTTTCATGTGCACAGGCGTGGCTTGGTGGTGACACGTTTTTCGAAGATCACCAACAGCCAGGGGATCAGTGGCCTGGGAGCGAGGGTGGGGGGATGGGGCGAGCTCGGCTCAGAGCCCGCCACCGCCTTCTTCGCCACCGCGCCCCCCGCGCCTGCCACCGGCCGGCCTCTCACCTTCGCGGCTGCCGCCCCGGCGCCCGCCGAAACCGCCTCCGTCACGACCGCGGCGGCGGCCCATCTGCGGCCAATCCCGGCGCAACTGCTCGAGAGCCTTCTGGGCGTCTTCCATCTTGTCGGCGTCGAGAGCGGCCTTCAGTTGCTGGGCGCCGGCCTTGAGCTTTGCGACCACATCCTCACCGAGGAAACGGCTGAGGCGATCGAGGTTGCGGTCCGAGGCGGCGAGGTAGTCCTCGAGCTGCCCCATTTGCTCTTCGTCCAGGTCGGCGAGCTTCTTGTCCGAGCGCATCAGCGCCATGACCTGGCGCATGCCACCCATGCGGCCACGGGGCCGGCCTCCGAAGCCGCCTTCACGGCGTCGCGGTCGGTCCGTGCCTCGGTCGGAGCCGCGCGGCGGCCGGCCCGAGGTCACGTTCGCGAGGTCCCCGAGCAGATCCCTGTACTTGGCTTTGAACGCATCCCGCTCCTTGGTCTTGCCGGTCCGATCGAGCAGGCGGAACTGCTGCTTGGCGGCTTCCTTGGCGAGCTTGTGCTGCGGGGCCTTTGCCAGGAACTCCTCGTAGAGCGCCATCGCGCCGGCGAAGTCCCGCTGGCCGCGCTCCAGGTAGTAGGCCTTGTAAAACACCGCTTCGATCTGCGAGGTGCTCTGCGAAGTCTTCTCCGAGGTGACGGGCTTCTGCTCCTGGGCGCACAGCGGTATGGCCAGCGCGAGCAGGGTGGTAGCGATACGTGTCATCATCATGCCTCCTGAGTGGGGATTGCCGGTTCGGCCGGTGGGCGGTGCGTCGCGCGACGCACCCTGACCCGATCAAACCATGAAGGGGTCGTGGTTCATGCATGGCTCGGGCTTGGTTGGCATCGGTAACGTGCGCCGCACCAAACGCCCACGTAACGGATTGGTCCCTTCGCCCCCTCTCGGGACACATCAGAATGGAGGAACCATGCCCGAGCACAAACAACACCCGAACGACGAGGACACCGGCAGGGCGCGGCCCGCCGACGAAACCAGCGAACAAGAGCACCGGTCGCGGGCGGGCCAATCGTCGGCGGGCCAATCGCCGGCCTGCCAGTCGCCGGCCTGCCAGTCGCCGATTCCGACCGATCCGCCGCCGGTGTGAAACGACCGACGTCAGTAGACGAGGGTGCTCTCGACCAGCGACACGCTGCGAATCGTGGCGGTGCCGGACATGACGTCGAGCATCTGCGAGTAGAACGGATAACCGCTCAGAAGCGCCGGGATCGCCGGCATCGAGACCGTCGCCATGCCGCGCGCATCCAGCGTGCCGACCCACAGGGTCAGGAACGCTTGCATCACGGGGAAACCCTGCAGCGGCACGGTGGTGTCGACGAGACTGACGCCTAGGTAGGCGTCCGCGTTCGGCCAGCCACCCATGTTCCAGAGGAACGGCGCGTTCGCCGGCGTGGCCTGCGGCACGATGACCCGGCACGGGTCCGATCCCTGGTAGATCAGGAACGTCGCGTTGCTGGTGCCCGCGGGGTTGCTGACGGTGACGGCTTGCACGCCGAGGTTCAGCCCGACTGGCGGCACCATCTGCAGCATCGAATCCCCTACTACCTGATAGTTACCGACCGGCTGCCCGCCGACGGTCACCAGGTTCGTGCCGAGGAAGCCCGAGCCTCCGAGCGTGACCACCGGCGGCTGCACGGTCTCGACGAACACCGGGCTGGCCGAGGTGATCTGCGGCACGGTCGGCACCACCGCGAGACAGCCGACTGCCTGCAAGAAGGCGTGCATCTCGCCGAGGGCATTCGGGCCGAACGACGCCGCCACGCCGGAACAACCGCCGATGCCCGAGCACATGATGTTGCAGCCCGGCGTCAGGTCGCAGTGGGTGGCGCCGAAGTTGTGACCGAGCTCGTGCGCGGTCAGGCCGACGCGCAGCGCGTAGTTCGAACTCCACTTGGTCTGCGACAGCCCGTAGGCGTCCGCCAGGTTGCAGACCGAGGACTGGTAGGCGTAGCCAACGGTACCGGCGCTAGCCGCACCGATCTGCCGGCCGCTGAACAGGTGCACGACGTCGCGTGTCACCGCCGCGTGGTTGGCGTTCCAGTAGCTGCGCAACTGGCCGAGCAGCGTGCTGGCGACGTTGGTCGTGTAGGGATCCGGCGACGTGTCGACGATCAGTTGCGTGACCAGGAACGACACGTCGACGTCGTTCTGGTAGATCGCATCGACCGCGTTGACCACACCCAGCACGTCCGCCTGCGTGGTCAGCGCGTTGCTCGAATTGAGCAGGAACAGCGCGTGATCCGCCTCGAGGGCCAACTCGCATTCGTAGACGGAGTCGGCACCGACCGGTGCCGCGCCACCGGGCTGGGTCGGCAGGCCACAGTGCCCGCCGTTGCCGACGCAGTCGCTGCCCCGGAACACGGCGTAGCTACCGTGGCCCGCCGCGACGCCGCCATCGCGCAGCGGCTGCACCCCCCACAAGGTTCCCTGGCGCAGGATCACCGCGCGCAACTCGCCGGCGACCACCGACGCGGCCACGCGCGAGGTCGCATCGCCGACGAGGCTGCCGCGATAGGTCGTGCAGGGCCCCGCGGCCACAGGGTGCAGGCCGCCGTCCCGCCGTTCGAGCAACCGATAGCCGGGCGACCGGATCTCGTAGGGGCGCAGCGAGACGACCGCGCTCGCACCGCCGAGCTGCAACGGCAGCTCGAAGTCGCCGCCCCCCGGACGCAACGCCACCTCGGGGAGCGCCAGGTGCTGGATGGAGCCGGCGGTGACGTCGAACGCCTGGCACACGCGCGGCGGCATCCACCGCAGCGGTTGGGCGTCCGTTTGCGCCACGACGTAGGCGTGGAGCGCGGCGAACACCGACAGGAGCACGACGAGGGGATGGCGTGGGCGAGACATAGCCAGGAGCGAAACGAACCGACGGTAGTGTAACCCGATCTATGCATGAAACAGTGCCCCCGGTGCGTGCAATCCGCGCCCAGGCAAGGAAGGCGACTGCAGAAGCGCAGGCGGGGCGCTGGCCCCGCTGAGCATTCTGCCAAGGAGTTCGCGGAGCGAACGGACGCCGTAGGCGGCCGCTCTTCCGCTGCACGGGCGTGGATGGTGCGTGCCGGGGGTGCTGGTTCGTGCATAGATCGGGTTAGGCCTCGTCCACCTCCTGCGCCTGCCGTGCTCGCTGCTCGAGCACTCGGCGGGCGCGTTCCTCACGGCGGAGGCGCCGGATCAACGCCAGCACCAATACCGGTAGCACCAGGATCATCGAGAGGCCGAACCAGTTCTCACGCAGCACGCGCCACGAAGCGCCGGAGCCATACAGCACGTAGTCGCGCCAGGCATCCTGCAGTTGCAGCGACGAACGCCCGGTCTGCGCGACCAACGAGCGGCCGAACGAGGTACGCTCGTCGGTGTTGCGCGCCGTGCGCAGCAGCAACGGCAGCCCGTAGTTGCGTTCGAGCCAAGCCACGTACGAATAGCTCTGGGCGTAGGCCGAGCGCAGTTCGAAGCGCGTCTCGGGGAACCGCCGTTCCAGGCTGCCGAACGGCGGCAGGTTGCCGGCGGCCAACCGCCAGACGAGGTCGTCTTCGCTGGCACTCAGGTAGGTGTCGCCGGCGAGCAACTGCGCGAGTCCCTCGTGGAACCAGCGCGGCAGGTAACGCCCCTGGGGCGCGACCAACTGGTCGAGCAGTTCGTGGACCAGTTCGTGGCGCACCACCCCCGAAAGCCGCACGGCGAGGCGCTGCACTTCGCCCCAGACGATGTGTACCTGGTGGCTGCCGAGCATCGCGAATCCGGCGGCATCCTCGTGCAAACCGGCGACCAGTGATTCCGGCATCGCCGAGCGCGATTCGTGCACGTGCACGAAGAACCGCTCCACGCGCGCGAGCCCGAGCTGGCGCCGCAGCAGCGGCAGTTCGCGCGCGACGACATCGGCCACGCGGGCGACCGCCCCGGCATCTACGTCTCCCGCCCCGGCAACGACTTGGGCGGTCTCGGCAGGCACCAGCAGCGGCCGCTCCTCGCCGCCGCACGCGGCCAACAGCACGGCGAGAATCACGTTCGGCAGAAAGATCCGGGGCAGGAACATGCGGGAACCGCGTCTTAGTCTGCCCCAATCGTCCACAGAAGACCCGAGACCAACGGAGTTCCCGATGAAAGCGTCCTTGCTGTTGCTATCCGTTCCACTCGCCACCGCCCTTGCGTTCGCACCGTCCGGCAGTCAGCAAGACCCACGGACCACAACCGCAACCAAGGCGAAAGATCCCGTCGTGGCCATCGAGTCGATCTCGGCGATCCAGTACCTGGATCTACAGGGAACCAAAACGAACGTGCCGGCGCACAGCGTCGTCGAAGTGCGTCTGTTCCAAGACTTCCGCAACCACATCCGCGTCGAGCTGCTGTACGAAAACGGTGACTACTCGCTGATCGACGCACAGGCGCTGCACATTCTGCGCAACGGCGGTGGCAAGCGCGACGTCAAGTTCGTGCGCACCATTCCGAGCGGCATGCGCTTCCCGAAGTTGCCGTAGCCATCGGCGAAGCAGCGACCCGCGGGGCACGGCTCCACCGCGGCGCCCGATCTGCCGATAATGCGTAGGCAAAGGGTCGGGTCGGCGTGCTGACGCATGAACCGATCGCAACCACTCCGCCAGCCACTGACGCACAACAGCCTCCTCGGGACACCTACCGTCGCCGACGAGATGCTGCCGGAGCACGTGTTGCTGCGGCTCTTGCACGAAGGGAGCGCCGCCGCGGACGAGACCGGTGAAGCGCAGAGTCACGCACTCGAGCTTGCCGCGGCGATCGCCGCCGCCCGTGCACTGGCGGATTCCGACGAAGCCACCGATCCAGACACCCTCGCCGAGATCGCGGAAGGCGAAGGTGAGACCGAGTGCTTCGACTTCGACGAACTCGCCGCCGAGCTCGACCTCGACGCGCCCCAGCCAGCCACACCGGACGAGGAGCAGACAACGATGAACGAAGAGGATCAGGGATCGTCGACGTTGGAACTCGACGTCGGCGCCGAGGCCGAGACCCAGACCGACGAGATCACAACCGGGGCGTCGCTCGCAGAAGACGACGCCGTCGAGGCGGCAGATGAAGAGGTCGCTCCCGAGCCCAGCGCCGCCCCGGAGCCGCAGACCCCGGTCGACGTCGCGCAGCCCGCAATGGAGAAGGTGGAAGCGTTCCTGGGCGAACTCCGGCAAACCCTCGTCGAGCTGGCGCAACCTGCAACAGCGGAGCCGCCGCAGGCGATCGACATCGAGCCATTGGTGAAGTCGCTGCAAGAGGGCTTCGAACGAACCAGCGAACAGATCGCCAACATCGGCACACAGATCGAGGCCAGCGTAAGCGGCGGCATGCAGGCGGTCGCGGACGCTGCCAGCGCGGCCGCGGCGATGCCCGCGACGCCAGCGGCCGTCCCCGTGCCGACCGTGATCGAAACCTCGCGCGCGAGCCGCAACGGGTTGGTGTTCGCCGCCGTCGCACTGCTCGTGTTCGGCTGGTCAGTCCTGTTCTACCTCAAGACCGGCTCGCTGCGCCTGGCCCTCGGCACACTCGTCGGCGCCAACCTGGTCGCATGCTGCATGCTGCTGGCGCCGCGCAATCGCGGATAAGCCGCACCGGAGCAACCCGTCGCAGCTCGCCGGGCGTCAGCTCGGGGGGAATGGCTTGCGGACTGGCGGCGCCCAATGATCTGATCGCAGCCATGCGGCAGCCCTTCATCGTGCAACTCCTCGCCTTCGGCCTGCTCCTGTGCTCGGGTTTGCCCGCTCAGGAGGAGGCCGAGATCACGTGGCATCGCGACTTCGACGCGGCCCGGCGACTTGCAACCGAACGCGGAGCACCGCTGTTCGTCGTGTTCCGCTGCGAGCCTTGACGCGACTGCAGGGACTTCTACGGACAGTTGGTCCGTGGCTCGAAGCAACTCAGCGAAGCCGCCTCCGACTACGTCTGCGTACGTGTCACCGATATGAGTCGGATCGACTTGAACGAGATCGAGTTCGACTTCGACTTGACGTTCGCGGCACTCGTGATGCACCCCGATGGCACGGTCTATCACCGCTACGGTGGTCGCGGCCCGGACGAACCAAACGGTTACCTGTCCCTCGAATCGCTGTGCCGGCTGTTGCGCGACAGCATCCCCGAACACCGGGCCCACGAGGCCCGGGCGCACCGCCGGAAGAAGCGCAAGGTGCTGCACGCCATCGATCTGCCGGTGTTGCGGCGGAAGCGCGCCAGGGGCCAGCAGATCGACTGCGTGCACTGCCACACCATCAACGATGCGCGCCATGTCCAGGCGCAGCTCGACGGCAGTTGGCGGCGCGACGACGTGTTCGCGTATCCGGATCCGGAGCGCATCGGCCTATCGCTCGATCACGAACGCCAGCACATCGTGCGCAAGGTCAAGAAGGGTTCGCCCGCGGCCAAGGCCGGCATCAAAGCCGGCGACGAACTGCTGGCGGTCGGCGAACAGCAATCGGTGCGGACGCTGAGCGACGTGCAGTGGGCTCTGCACCGCGCCCCGTTCGCCCGCAACCGACTTGCCGTGCGCATCCGAAGCGAGGGTCGCGAACGATCTCTCGTGCTGCGATTGAAGAGTGGGTGGAAACGATGTCCCCCGGAGCGGTTCGCCTGGCGGCCGACGAAGTGGAACCTGACCCCATCACCAGGGTTTGGCGGACCAACCCTGCAGTCCGGAGCCGCCCCCGCCGGGAACGGACAGCCACAGGCGTTTCGGATGCGAGTCGACTACATCGTCGATTGGGGCGAAAACGCCCACCGCGGACGTGCTGCCCGCGCCGCCGGCCTGAAGATCGGCGACATCGTGGTCGGGTTCGCCGGTAAGCGCGACTTCGAATCCTTCGATCATCTGCACGCCTGGGTCGGCTTGACCCTGAAAGCCGGGCAAGCCGTCACGATCGACGTGCTCCGCGGCGGCAAACCGCTGACGTTGCGTTACCGACTCCCGAAGTAGCGAATCCGGGCGGCAGATGCCACCCACAGATGCGTCAGGGTCGCCAGCCTTACTCCTGCGCCGTCGGCGTCAACAGGTTGACGAGCAGCCGCACGGCTCCGGGGTGGAGCTTCTTGAGCTGCCGCCACAGCGCCAGCGCGCAATAGACGTACTCGCCTTCGCCCGTGCGCGCATACAACACCGCGCCCCGTTCGCGCGGCTCGCCGGGATCGCCGATCTCGATCACTTCCTGGTATTCGCCGGCGTAGACCACCGGCAGATACAGAGCGCGCTCCTGCACCCAGCCATCCCAGTCGCTCGGGCGCACGACGTTCGGGTGGCGCATCAGCACGTGGTCCGGCAACAACACGCGCACGGGAGCATCCGGGCGGGTGACACGGTTCTTGCGCACCTGGAACGGGG
The DNA here is from genome assembly GCA_011051855.1 of bacterium. GTDB lineage: Bacteria > Planctomycetota > UBA1135 > UBA1135 > UBA2386. The sequence continues at coordinate 7,865 of DRKG01000097.1, forward strand.
CGAATGGTGCTCCGCGGAACGCCTCGCCTTGCGGGTGGAACTCGACGTCCTTCTGGTAGAAGAGCACGAGCCGCTTGCCGCGACCGCGAGCAAACTCGAGCAGCCGCCCGAATCCCTGCCGCGCCGCCAAGCGGTCGCGCAGTGCCCGGATGTCGATGACGATGGTGTCGAACGCACCCAGGTCGGCAGCCGCGATGTCGGCGTCGGTCAGCTCTGACCAATCGATACCGAGACCGCCGACCCCGAGCACGCTGACGAGCGTGTCATCCCGACTGCGCAGCACGCCGACCCGCAGGCCGTCGGGAACTTCGACATCGACCTTGTGCACGGGCAGTTCGACGCGCGTGCCGCCAAACCGGATGCGCAGCACGTCGACACCGCTGCGGCGATTCGAAGGCGCCTCGACCCTGAAGCCGAAGAGGTCGCTACGCTGGTCGCGCAACGACACATCGACGCGATCCCGCGCAACCGCATAACCGGCGGGAGCGCGCACTTCGAGCTGCCCTTCGATCGGGAATCGGGAATTGCGCAGCACGCGCACGCTGAACTGCACGGTGTTGCGGGCGGACGGCAGCAACAGCATGCGCGGCACCACTGCCAGTTCGGTAGGTGCGTGCTGTTCGACGGGAACGGTGACGTCGATCGGCACCTCCAGGCCCCGGATCGTGAGCCAGAACCGCAGGCGCACCGGCGGCACGAAGCGATCGGCGTGAAAGCGAGCCGCCATCGGGTCGGACCCGGCATCGCCGCCGAGCGGAATCGCGATCGTCGCCTGCGCATGCCAGCTCGACGCCGGCGACGGCGCACCACCGAGCGCCGCCAGTTCGACGGCAACGCCATCGAGCCCCTCGGCGCGCACGGCCGGGGGCTCGCCTCCGCCGACGAACATCCGCACCAGACAGGGGAACTGTTCACCCGCAATCGCGACCGTTCCCGGCGCGACCTCGAGTTCGATCTGCACCTGCGCCATCGTCAGCGCCAGACGTTCGAGCGCTTCGATCCGACGATCCAGGCGCATGCGCACATCCGAGGAGGCCGCATCGGGCAGCCCGCTGCGCATCGTTCGCAACTCGCGCAACAGCTCCAGGACTCGGTCGAGCGGCGGCTCGTGCCCGTGCAACTGCTCCGGCAATTCGCGGCGCAGGTCGCGGTCGAGTTCCCTTGCGCGCTCGGGCGCCCCCGGCCAGCGATCGGCATCGAGCAAAGACGGCAGCCCGAACGCGCGCAGGCCGTCGACCACAACCTTCTTCGGACGCTGCGGCTCGAAGCGCAACACGGGCTCGAACACCGCGTCGATGTGGTTCGGCGCCCCCGGACTCACGTGAGTGCCACGCAGGATGTCGTAGGCGATGCGACGCAGTGCCAACCCGCGTTCGGCATCGAGCTGATCGACATCGACGGCAACGGCATTCGGCGTCACGGTGCTGCCGGCACCCAACAGGAACACCGGCACGTCGTGCGGTTCACCGGGGGCATCGAAGGTCGGGTCGGCCGCGCGTTGCACCGCCTCCGTCAGCAACTCGACGATCGCCAGATCGTGCCCGTGCGCCTCTTCCCGGTGGTGGGTCGTCATCACCGCGTCGGGACGAATCCTGCGTAGCAAGCGGACCAGATCGCGCAACGTCCCGGCGCGCCCCCACTCGGCGAAGGTCTCTTCGGCCGAACGACGAAACCCGCCGTCGGGGCGGTTCAGATACCAGGCTTCGGCACCGGCCAAGGCACAACCGGCCTCAGTCTCGAGGGTTCGAATACGCTCGAACGCATCCCCGGTCTCCGGCCCGAGAGTGTTCTGCCCACCGCCGCCGCGGGTCGCGAGCAACACCGCGACGCGATAGCCAAACCGGGTGCGCAGCCAGACAGTGGGCAAGATGTAGCGGTCGTCGGGGTGGGAAGCGACCAGCAGCACCAACGAGTCTGCGGCGGCATCGCGCGCCGCCTGACGCATGGCGAGCATGCCGGCCGGCGTGCGTCCGCAGGTGTCCTGCCAGCGCTGCGCCGTCGCGACCAAGGGCAACACCAACAGCGCAAACAGGAACCGCATCGCAGCCATCAGACCCCGAGCGAGAGGCGGTTCGCCAGCACTTCGGGCAAACCGGCCTTGCGAATCTTGTCCTGCACCGAATCGATGTCGTAGTGCACGCGCCGGATGCTGGCGATCTCGAGTTCGGTGTCGACGAGGCCGTAGGCCGCACGTGGGTCCTCGTCGCGCGGCTGGCCAACGCTGCCGACGTTCATCAGCACCCGCTCGAAGCCGCGGTAGGAGATCTCGGCTTCCGAATGCGGAACGACGTGGATGTCGCGCGGATTCTCGTCGCGACGCAGGTAGATCGCCGGCACGTGCGAATGCCCGACGAAGCAGAGCCGCGTCTTCTGGTGTTCGAGCGAATCCAAGGCCTCGACGACGCTGATCACGTAGCCGAACTGCTCGGGCATGTGCAGCGTGCCGTGCACGACCGTGAACTCCGGCTGCTCCACGACCAGTTCGAGCGCGTTCAGGAACTCGTAGTCACTCGGTCGCAGTTGGGGCGCCGTCCAGTGGATGGCAGCGCGCGCGAAGTTGTTGAAGTAGGAGGTGTCGAGCCGACCGAGGACCGCCGCGTCATGGTTGCCGAGACAGGTCACGCATCCGAGCTCACGCACGATGTCGATGCACGCCGAGGGCTCGGGCCCATAGCCGACGATGTCACCGACCTGGACCCACACGTCAATCTGCTCGCGCTTCAGGGAATCGACCACTGCGCCCAGGGCGTCGGCGTTGCCGTGGATGTCTCCGAGAATGCCTATCTTCATTTGCTATAAAGGTTTACGGATGAACACCCGACCCGGGAGCGTCCACGACAAAGCCGCGATCACAGCGGCCGCCGCCGCCACGAGCACCCTTGGTTCGGGGGCGGTCCGCAGCGCCACCGAATGCATGCTACCGAGTAGCAGAGCCATCACCACCACCGCGATCAGGATTGCACGGCGGACCGTGCCTGACGGGAAACGAGTCGTGAGAAGGATCGCCAGCGGCGCCCAGGACACCACGAAGCTCGCCGCCTGCCACAGGCGCTCGCCGAGCGTTGCCGCTTGGTAGCCGAAGTCGGCCAGCATGCCCACGAGACCCATGAGCAGAGACACCAAGAACAACACGGTCAGGTTCGCAGCGATCGCGCACCGTGCCGGCCGCCGCCCCTCAGCGAGCAGGAGCGTCACCAGGACAAACAGGGCACCAGTCCAGGTGGCGTCATCGATCAGATGGATCCCGAAGCGACGTAGCAGTTTGGGCTCCTGGAGCACGGCCATCGCGACCCATCCGCCGAACAACAGCCACGGCGGCGAGGCGGCAGCTCGCAACCTGGCAACGGTCATCAGGCGAATCAGGCGGAGTCGGGTCTGCATGGGTGAATCAGTGTCCCACTACACGCCTCTTATCCTCTGACGCAACGTTGGAGCAAGGGCTGGATTCGCCAACCTCGTCGCAGCAGAATGGCGTCCCATCGGGGCGTGGCCCCGCACTCCGCAGGTTAGGGAACCAGTGCGCTCGATCGTGCTAGCCAATCAAAAGGGTGGCGTCGGCAAGACGACCACTGCAATCCACCTGGCTCACGGGTGTGCCCTGGCTGGCCGGCGCGTGCTTCTGATGGACCTGGACCCACAGGGCAACGCCACGGTCGCCGTGCAGGGTATGCAGGCGGAAGATGCCACCAGCCCACGCGAATGGATGGTTCCGGTTGCCGAGCGGCTATGGATTCTGCCATCGACCGGCGGGGAGGCGGCTCGTTCGGGCGAAGCCACCCTGGACACCGACCGCCTGGCAACAGTCGTCGGCGAGTTGGAGGGGGAGATCGACCTCCTGGTTGCCGACTGCCCTCCTCGCATGGATGAGTGGGGATGGGCCGGCGTGCAGTTGTGCGAAGAGGTGATCGTGCCCGTCCAGGCAGAGTTCTTCTCGATGCATGGCCTCTCGCAGATGCTCGAATCGCTCGAAGTCGCAGCCAGCCAGTTCCCCGGCAAAGGCCGCCTGCGCGGGGTCTTACCGACGATGGTGGACAGCGACGAACCCATCAGCCAAGAGGTACTCGACGACCTCCGAGCGAATCTCGGCGACTCCCTCCTTCGCTCCATTATCTTTCGTGATTCGTGCCTGGTAGAGGCCGCGAGCCACGGCAAGTCCGTCTTCGTTCACAGTCCCTGGTCCAAAGGAGCTCTCTGCTACACGGAGCTCGTGCAGGAGATCATTCATGGTTGATCGTCGTCTCGGTAGAGGTCTCGATTTCTTCTTGTCCGGTGGCCGCAAGCAAGCCAGTCCGGCAACACCTTCGCCCGCGATCCGCTCGGAGACCTCGGCCACGCCCACAGACCGTCGAGAGGCAGGCAATCGAGAAGCAGGCACCGAGGCCGTTTGGATGCTCCCGGTCGGTGATCTCGAGCCGAGCCCATTCCAACCGCGCAAGGACATCGATCCGGACGAACTGAAGACCCTCTCGGAGTCCATTCGCTCGAGCGGGATCCTGCAGCCGATTCTCGCCCGGAAGGTAGGCGACAGGTTTCAGATCGTGGCGGGGGAACGCCGCTGGCGGGCTGCGCAACTCGCCGAGTTGAAGGAAGTGCCCGTGCTCG
>DRKG01000098.1 GCA_011051855.1 bacterium
ACGCGCGACCTCGCGGCGGCCTTCTACCGCGAGCAGCAATACCATCCGACACGCATCCTCTACGTCGTCGGAGCCGAGCAGAAGCTGCACTTCCAGCAGTTGAAGGCCGTTTTGACGAAGATGCAGGAACCGATCGCCGAGGCCATCGAGCACGTGCCGTTCGGTCTGGTGCTGTCCAAGGGCCCTGACGGCAAGTGGGAGAAGTTCGCCTCGCGCAGCGGCAACGCGGTGTTCCTCGACGAGATCCTCGACGAGGCGGTCGCCAAGGTGCGGCAGGTGATCGAGGACAAGAACCCCGATCTCGACGACAAGGACGCCGTCGCCGAACAGGTCGGCGTCAGCGCAATCGTGTTCAACGACCTCAAGAACAGTCGCATCAAGGACGTCAAGTTCGATTGGGACGCGATGCTCAACTTCGAGGGCGAAACCGGCCCCTACGTGCAGTACGCGTGCGCCCGGCTGGGCTCGATCCTGCGCAAGGCGGGTGGTGAAGTGCCGCCCATCGACGCCGTCGACTTCGCGCAGCTCGCCGATGCCGAGAACGTACTGCTGACGATGATGGAGTTCGGCTCCGCGGTGCAGCGCGCCGCCGACCAATCCGAACCGAGCGTCGTCACCAACTTCACGATCGCGCTCGCCGGCGAGATCCACAGCTACCTGGTCGACCACCACGTGCTCGGCGCCGAGCCGGCAGTGCGCGATGCCCGCCTGGCATTGGTCGCCGCCGCGCGCAAGCTGCTGGCCACCGGCCTCGACCTGATCGGCATTCCGGCGCCGGAGCGCATGTAGCGCGAACGCCGACTTCCTCGGTCACCTGCTCGCCGAGTGACTCACAGCGGCCGCGCCGCCACGCGCCGCAAGTACCAGGCGCCGAAGTAGAACAGCGGTGTGTCGCCGAGCGCGACCATCGTCTTGAAGACCCATCCGTCGAAGATCACCGCTGCCATGCGTTCCGCCGACCAGCCTTCGCGCCCGACGAACAACACGAGTACGACCAGCGTCGTATCGAGCAACTGCGACACGATCGTCGACGCGTTGTTGCGCAGCCACAGGTGGCGGCCGTCGGTCAGTCGTTTCCAGAAGTGGAACAGGCGCACGTCGCAGAACTGCGCCACCAGGTACGCCGTCATCGAGGCGCCGATCACGCGCCAACTGTTGCCAAACGCGGCCAGATAGGTGTCATCGTCGACCGGGCTGCCCGCGATCGCGTGCCAGTTGCCGCCCAGCCAGATCGCGAGCAGCGCGAACATAGACGCGGCGAAGCCCGACCAGACGACACGGCTGGCGCGACGGCGGCCGTAGATCTCCGACAACAGGTCGGTGACCAGGAACGTGATCGGATACGGCAGCACGCCGGCCGACAGCGTGAACACCTTGAAGCCGAGGTCGACGCTGACGAACTTGTTGGCGATCAGGTTGCAGGTGACCAGCGACGACAAGAACGTCGCCGCCAGCAACAGGAAGGTCAGATCGACCGGGCGCTGCTCGGCTTCGTCGAACGCGACCGCCGACATCACTGCCAGCGCAACGTCTCGATGAACTCGATGACGCCGCCGCACGAGACCTGGTGGCAGGCGACGCAGTTGCCGACGATCGCGTTGTAGGTCGCCTTCGAGGGCTCGGCATCGAACTCCCGCACCGCACCGAGGTAGGCGATCGCGCGCGCATCGAAACCTTCGTTGCGATCCTCGGGCCGGGTAGGCCAGGCGCAGCGCATCGTGCGGTGCAAGGGGAACAGCTTCGGCACCGCCCCGCCGCCCTGCACCTGGATGCGCGCTTCCTTCAGGTCGTCGACGAACCGCCGCATCAGCACCGCCAGCTCGCTGTCGCCGTTCGGATTGCGCGGGGACTCGATCAGGTGCCCCGGACTACCGGGCTTGTCGGGGTCGAGCACCGTCTGCAGGTTGCAGTCGGAATCGTCGTAGCCGGCGGGTGAGACGACGTTCGCCGCGATGCCATCCTGCGCGGGCGCGGGCTCCGCCGTGTTTCCGGAGCACGCAGCCGCAAGGAGGAAGAGAAGTGGAGACAGTGATAAGCGCAACACGACGCGTCGATCGTGCGAGGCGACGGGCACGGATCAAGCGTGGAATCAACCCGCAGGACCGTTCAGGGCACCAACGTGAGCTCGATTGGATTGCTGACCGCGGTGAACAACTGACTGGCGCCGAGTAGCACCGCCGCAAAGTGCGTCGTGCCCACCTGCAGCGAGGTGCTCGGCGGCAACGAGAACTGCGCCTGGCCCACACCTGCCGCATCGAGCACGCCGAGGAACTGATCGAAGACCGGGCCATTGAGGCCATCCAGCCCGAGCTGCGTCAGGCCATCGAAGTTGAGCGGCAAGACCATGCCGGGTGCGAGCTGGGTGCCAGGGGAAGTGCCCGAGCCCGACCACGCAATCAGGTAGAGCGTCGTCGCCGGATCCGCGCACGGGGCGACCACCGTCGGATGAACCGTTCCGCCGGCCGCAAGCGACAACTCACCGGCGAACGGCGTCACCAGTTGGTCCTGAAACTCCAACCCGGTCGTGCACGGGCCCGATTGCCCGAGGATCACACGCGTCGCTCGATTGTCGTTCTCGTTGCTCTCGGCGACCACGTTGGTGCGGTCGGCGATGGCGTGCAGGAACATCACCTGCAACGGCAGGCTCCACGGCAACTGGGTGGCGAGCGCCTGCACCGTGGTCTGGCCGGCCGGCAGGCCGGCGACGTCGATGCGGCCCAGGTAGGTGTCCTGCACGGTGCCGCCACTCAGGCTATCGGCGAGGAACACTTCGA
>DRKG01000099.1 GCA_011051855.1 bacterium
CCACGGATGCCACCTCCCTGCAGGTCGAGATCCGGGCCGGCGGCCTCGCCCTGATCACACCCATGCCTGCGCGCAGGGGGCCCGATGCGTAGCATCCCGCCGATGCGGATCTGCGCCCTCGTCCCCACCTACGACAATCCGGCCACCGTGCGCGCCGTCGTTTCCGGCATCCGCGCACACGATCTGCCGGTGATCGTCGTCGACGACGGCAGCGGCGAGGCCGGCCGCGCGGCGTGCGCGGGGCTGGCGCGCGACCGGCTGGCGACGGTCGTGCGCCACGACAAGAACCGCGGCAAGGGCGCCGCGTGCCGGACCGGCTTCGAGAAGGCGCACCAACTCGGCTTCACCCACGCGTTTCAGATCGACGCCGACGGCCAGCACGACCTCACGCAGATCCCGCGCTTCGTCGCCGCCGCCCAACGCGACCCCGACGCGCTGGTGCTGTCGTATCCCGAATACGACGACAGCGCCCCGCGCGAACGGCTGGCCGCCCGCCGGGTGACGCACTTCTGGGTCGCTCTCGAAGTCGGTGGCCGAGACCGGATCCGCGACGGCCTGATCGGCTTCCGGATCTATCCGCTGGAGGCGGTCCGAGCATTGCGCGGGTTCGGCACCGGCATGGAGTTCGACGTCGACATCGCGGTGCGACTGGTGCGCCGCGGAGTCCCACCGGTCAACCTGCCGGTGCGCGTGCGCTACCTGACCGCTGCCGAAGGCGGCGTGTCGCACTTCCGCCCGGTGCGCGACATGTTGCGCCTTTCGTGGATGCATTGCCGGCTCTGCACGGTCGGCTGTATCCGGTGGACCTTCCGCCGATTGGCAGGCCGCTGAAGAACGCGTCGGCCCTCCGCAAGAAAAGACGGCGAGCACACGGATTGCATCGGCCCGGTGCCACCGGCCGCTGCGCCGCCCGCGGGGCTCTCAGCGAGACGGCTGGGGGAACTCCTGAATAGGAACCCGCGCCCGCGAGACGATCAGGAACGGGCCCGGGGCACGACGCTCGCCACCACCAACCAAACAAGCGACACAATGAAGGTACTCGTCGTCGACGACTCGCGCGCAATGCGCTCGCACCTCGTCCGCCTGCTCCGCGGGGTAGGCGCAAACTGCATCGAAGCTGCCGACGGCCTGCTCGCGCTCGAGCGCGTCGAACACGACGGCCCCTTCGACGTGGTGCTGCTCGACTACAACATGCCGAACCTCGATGGCCCTGGCTTCCTCGATCGGGTTTCCCGCATGCCCGAGGCCTACGACATGAAGACGTTGATGGTGACGTCGATGACCGACCAGAGCTTCATCGTCAATGCGCTGCGAGCCGGCGCCGACGACTACCTGATGAAGCCGTTCACCAAAGAGCTGCTCTACGAAAAGCTCCGCCTGCTGGATCTGGACGTACCCACCGCATGAGCATCAAGGTTCTCGTCGTCGATGACTCTGCGCTCGTCTGCCGCACCTTCGCGCAGGCGCTGAGCGCGCAGAAGGACATCAGCGTGCCCTGCACGGCCGCGGACGGACGGCTCGCGCTCGCGCAGATCGAGCGCGAACCGCCCGATCTGATCGTGCTCGACGTCGACATGCCGGAGATGGACGGTCTCGAGACGCTGAAGGCCGTGCGCAAGCTGCACCCGAAACTGCCGGTCATCATGTTCAGTTCGCTGACCGAACGCGGCGCGACGACGACCTTCCAGGCGTTGACGCTCGGGGCCACCGACTACCTGACCAAGCCGGACGGAACCAACGACGGCACCGGCGACATCAACCGCGTCGCAGCCGAGTTGGCGGCGAAGATCCGCGCGCTGGTGCCGGCACCTCGGCGAACCGACAAACCGGCACCGGTGGAAGCCGCACCGCCTCGAGCGCCCGCCGCGACGCCCCCCCCACCGCGGAAGGCGAAGCGGCGCGGCCAACCGGTCGAACTGGTCGTGATCGGCATCTCCACCGGTGGTCCCACCGCGCTGGCGGAGTTCCTGCCCACGCTGCCCGGAGACTTCCCGGTCCCGATCCTGATCGCCCAGCACATGCCACCGATCTTCAGCAAACAGATGGCCCGCCACCTCGACGCGGACTGCGCACTGCAGGTTCGCGAGGCCGAGCAGGGCACCAAACCCCAGCCGGGCGAAGTCTGGATCGCCCCGGGCGACTTCCACATGTACGTCGACGCCCGCCTCAGCGGCACCACGCTGCGACTCGATCAGGCGCCCAAGGTGCACGGCTGCCGGCCGGCCGCCGACCTCTTGTTCCGCAGTGCCTCCGAAGGCATCGGAGCCGGCACCCTGGCCGTCGTGATGACCGGCATGGGACGCGACGGCACGGCCGGGGCGAAGCTGGTCGCCGACACCGGTGGCGGCGTGCTGGCGCAGGACGAAGCCACGTCGGTGGTCTGGGGCATGCCCGGCAGCGTCGTCGAAGCCGGAATCGCCGACGCGGTTCTGCCGCTCCACGACATCGCCCCCACGTTGATCCGAATGACCCACACCGCCAGGGTTGGAGGTGCCTCGCGATGACCGCCGCTCTCGTTCAGTTCGACCGGCTCTGCCAGATCGTGCACAAGGAAGCCGGGATCGTGCTCGCCCGGGGTAAAGAATACCTGGTCGAATCGCGGCTCGGCCCGCTCGCCAAGGAACGCGGCCTGCCGTCGGTGGACGCGCTGGTCGACCGCCTGATCGCCACCAGGGACCGAAAGCTACTCGAGGCGGTCGTCGACGCGATGACCACCAACGAGACCAGCTTCCTGCGCGACAAGCACCCGTTCGAAACGCTCGCCGACAAGGTGCTGCCCGAACTCGTGCGCGCCCGGGCCGACCGCAAGCAACTGCGCATCTGGTCCGCCGCCTGTTCCACCGGGCAGGAGCCGTACACGATCGCGATGCTGCTCGCCGACCGCTTCCCGCAGTTGCAGAGCTGGGACGTCAAGATCCTCGCCACCGACCTGTCGCCGACCGTGCTGGCGAAGGCCAGCGTCGGCCGCTACTCGCAACTCGAGATCAACCGCGGGCTGCCGGCCAAGATGATGGTCAGCTACTTCGATCGCGACGGCGCCCACTGGGTAGCGAAGCCGGCCCTGAAGAAGCGCATC
>DRKG01000100.1 GCA_011051855.1 bacterium
GCTCGCCACCATGAGTCTCGCCGCGGTGTTGGCAACTGCGGCCGCCGGTCTCGCACAAACCGAGAAGCAAGCGCCGCCGAAGAAGTATGCGGTCGTCGTCAACGCCAAGAACACCTGCCCGATCCGCGGGGAGAAGGCCCGGTCCACGATCAAGAAGCTGTTCTTGAAGCAGACCAGCAAGTGGCCGAGTGGTGCCGCGGCGAAGCCCTACGGTCGCAAGGCCGGCAAGGAGATCGATGCGTTCGCCAAGCACGTGCTCGGCATGGGCAATGCCGAACTCGCCCGCCACTGGCTGAAGATGAAGAACATGAACGGCACGACGCCGCCCAAGGCGGTCAGCTCGGATCGCATGTTGCTCAAGTACGTCGCGAAGTACGAAGGCGCGTTCGGGATCGTCACCGCCGCGGCCGCCAAGTCGGCCAAGGGCGTCAAGATCCTCTACGAGTTCTGATTCGCCGGTCGAGCGGATTGCCTGCGATCCGGGGCCGGTGCCGCCGCCCCGGACGCCGCGATGGCAACGGGGTGTTGCCATCTGCGATTCCGGAACTAGGACCGGCGTTGGTGCGACCGGTCCGAGGCGCGCCGCGATCCGCTACAATTCCCCCGGCCGCATGTCCGCCCGCGGCCGTCACCAGACCATGCGCGCACTCCTGTTGGTTTCCCTGTTTGCTTCGGCCGTCGCGGCCCAGACCGTGGTCGACGTGCCCAACCTGCCGGCCCCCGTCAACGTCGACCGCCCGTTCGCGGGCGGCGTCGGGCGCTACCAGCAGTGGTACAACGTCAACGGCTTCGGTGCGATCACGGAGCCGATGCGCTTCGAGCAGATCGAGTTTCTGGCTGGCACGACCAATGCGCAGGCGCCGCAGCCGCTCACCGTCGACATCGAAGTGCGCATGGGGCACGGCAAGTTCTTCGGCGTGTTCGGGACTTTCGACGCGAACTGGGACGAGCCGCCGACGATCGTGTTCCCGACCGGAACGGTGCCGATCACGGTCGTGCCACCGGGGCAGGTGTGCATGACGATCCCGTTCGCGACCCGGTTCACGTGGGACAACTTCCGGCCGATCCTTGTCGAGATCCGCATCTTCGGCAACAACCAGCAGAACCAGCCCTTCTTGTTCGACAATGCCGGCACGACGGCGTCGATCGGGCTGACGTCGCGGGTCTATTCGGCGGGCAACGCGGGCGCCGCGTCGGGCTCGGTGTCCCAGGGCGTCGGTCTGGTCACACGCTTCCAGGCGCGGCCGGGCATGATGCTCGAGTTCGGCAGCGGCTGTCCCGGCGAAGGCAACATCGTGCCGCAGAACTCCGCCGACCAGGTCGCCTGGCCGGGCATCACCTGGACCCACACCGTCAGCCAGGCGGCATCCCAGCGCACGGCGTTCTGGGTCATCGGCGACACCAACACGGCGCCGTTCCCGGTCGACCTGACGACCTTGTTCGGCTTGCCGCCCTCGGGGTGCATGCTGCTGACGAACCCGGTCAACGCGATCCCGCGGCAGACCGTCGGCGGCGGCCCGGGGGCCGGTGTGGCGACGCTGCCGATCCAGCTCCCCGCCACGACCGGCTACGTCGGCTGGTCGCTCTACACGCAGTGGGTGGTGTTCGACCCGCTGGCGATGAACGGGGTGCTCGCGGTCACTCCGGGCCTCTGGACGATCGTCGCGCCGGTCGGCGGGTGACCCACGCCCGCGCGGCCCCCGGGGCCCGATCGCACCGAAGGTGACGCGCTTTTCCCGATCGCCCAGAAATCGCGGAGCTTTCTCTACTACCAGGGTAGTTGTAGCCGACTACTCCGGTAGTAGACCACGCTCATGCAAGGACCGAAGAACCTGGGTGATCTCCAACTGGCGATCCTGCGCATCCTCTGGGAGCGCGGGGAAGCGTCGGTCGCACGGGTGCACCGCGCACTCAGCGAACGCGGGCTCGCGCTGACCACGATCGCGACGATGCTGCGCAAGATGGAAGAGAAGCAGCTCGTCGCGCATCGCGAACAGGGCCGGCAGTTCCTCTATCGCGCCGAGGTCGACCCGGAGCTGGTGCAGAAGAACCTGGTCGGTGACCTCGTCAGCAAGCTGTTCGACGGCGACCCGCTGGCGCTCGTCAACCACCTGCTGCGCGCGGGCGACATCGAACTCGACGAACTCGACGACCTGCGGCGCGCGGTCGCGGAAGCCGAGTCCGACGACGAGGGAGGTCGGTCGTGAGTGCCGCGATCTGGCAGCAGGTCGACGAGCAGTTGCGCCCGCTCGCGGGCTGGCTCGGGACCTATGCGCTGCATTCGACGATCGCGCTCGGGCTCGCCTGGCTGAGTGCCCGGTGGTGGCTGCGGCGTTCGCTGGCGATGCAGGAGGCGCTGCTGCGGCAGGCGCTGTGGCTTCCGATCGTGAGCGCTTCGCTGCAGTTCGTTTACGTCGGGAATCCGTGGTCGGAGTGGTTCACGGCTGTGCCGCTGACGGTCGAGCAGATGACGATGGAGCTCGCGACGCCGCCGAAGATCGTCTCGGCGTCGACCTCGGCGGTGACGCCGGATGGCGCGGCGACGGCGGTGCCGTGGGCCCTGCTCGCGGTGGTCGTCGCCGGCGCGCTGGCGATCGCCGGCATGGTCTGGATGTGGCGCACTTGGCGGCGGCTGCATCGGCTGTTGGCGACGCGGCGGCCGGAAACCGACCCGCGGGTGTTGGGCGCCGCGGCCGAGATGGCGACCGGACTCGGTTTGCGCCACTCACCGCAGATCAGTCGCGCCGAGGGCCTGGCCACGCCGATTGCGTTCGGTTTCGTGCGCCCGGAGATCTGCCTGCCGGCCCGCGTCGCCTCGCTCGATGGCGCGGCCCTTCGCGCGATGCTCGGGCACGAACTGGCGCATCTGCGCCGCGGCGACCCGGGCTGGATGTGGTTCGGCGCGTGGGTCCACGCCCTGTTTCCGTGGCAGATGATGCTGTGGATCGTGCGTCGGCAGTGGGCACGCACCGTCGAACTGAGCTGCGATGCCGAGGCTGCGCACCACACCAGCCCGACGGCCGTCGCGCGCTGCTTGGTCGAGGTCGCCGGTTGGTTGCGGCCGCAGCCGGTCGCGGCGCTCGGCATGGCCGCGAGGCCGTCGGCGCTGCGCGAACGCGTCGAGGCGGCGCTCGGTGCGACGCGCCCGCCGAGGGCGGGGCGGACGGCGATCGGGGCTGCCGCGGTGTTTTCGTTGGCCGCACTGACCATGGCTGCGCCCGGCTTCGGTGAGCGGCCGCAACTCGCGTTGACCCGCGAGGACTTCGCGGGTGCTTGGTTCGACACGGCGAATGGCGCAGATCGCTTGCAGCCGTTCGTCGCCATGGTCGATCAGGATTACGCCGAAGTCGTGCGCGAGGCCAGCGAGCTGAAGCGCGCGCTCGCCGCCGTTCCAGCAGCGCGATCGGCCCCACTGTTGGCCCGCCTGCAGCGGCGCCTCACTTCTCTCGAGCAGTTGCGTGCGCGTCTGATGGCGCGCATGCGACGGCTCTCCGTTCGTCCGTCCCGTTCCTCAGTAACCAGGAGAACCCAATGACCCCCGTATGGATCCGAACCGTCGCCGCGCTCCTCTGTGCCGGCGCGCTGCTGCCCGCGCAGGAAAAGCACAAGATCATCGTGCGCAGGGAGCGTGTCGCCGAGGCCAAGCAGAAGGCCAAGGAGCACACCCACATCCACGCCAAGATGATGGCGATCATCGAGCAGCTCACCGACGAGGAGTTGTCGGCGAAGAACCGCAAGCAGGCCAAGCAGGCGCTGCTCGACCTGCTCCGGCGCGTCGAGTCGGGCTCGAACCACGAGGCCTACCTCATCGTCGACGACAAGCCGAAGAAGGAGCGCAAGCGCACGTGGACGTTCCGCGTCGAGCCGACGGTCGTGGAAACGGAGGACGGCCCAATGGTCCTCTCCGAGGTCGGTGAGTGCATCGAAGGGCTCGGCGCGGAGGTCGGCCACCTCGATACGGCGAGCGCCGACGAGAAGGGCGTGTTCGCCAAGAGGATGGTCATCGACGCCCTGAAGAAGGAGGAAGAGGCCGGTCTGGAGGGTGCGTTCGGCGTTTGGATCGCACACGAGCACGCCGAGCATGGCGAGCCCGAAGAGGAGTGCGAGCACTGCGAAACCGAGGAAGAAGTGGGCGAGCACTGCGACGAGTGCGACGAGGAGGAGGAGTGCGACGCCTGCGACGAGTCCGAAGAAGAGGAAGAAGAGGAGGTCGAGGAAACCCTCGAAGAGCTCACCATGATGATCGCGGAGATGCGCGCGGAGATCCGTGAGCTCCGTGCCATGATGCGCGAGATCCGTGCGCAACTGCGCGGCCACGGTCGCGGCGGTCGCCGCGGGCACGGCGTGCACCGCAGGGAGACTCGCTTCCTCCGCCTGCGGGACGCCCACGCGACTCCCCACCGCGATCGGCGCGCGCACGGCGTGCGCTGACGCGCCGTCTACCTGACGGCGGCAGCCTCTTCGTCCGTCACGTCGCGGGCGAAGGGGGCCTCTTCGCCGCGCCGCAGCCGGCTGAGCACGACCTTGGCGAAGGTGTTGTTCGGGTTGCGGGCGACGGCCGTTTCGAGCCAGGTGATCGCGAGTTGCCGCTTGCGTTGCAGGTAGCACGCCATGCCGGCGAAGACCGCCGGGCGCTCGTCGTCGGCTCGGGCCCTGGCCGCGAAGGTGAAGTGCTCCAACGCCTTCTCCGGGTCGTGGCCGAGCAACCGCGGCGCCAGCAGCTTGCGCAGGCCGAGGGCGACGTGCAGGTCGGGATCGTCGGGAGTCTTGCCGGCGGCGCGCTCGAGCGCCTGCGCGATTCGCCCGTTCCACTGCAGGGCCGACGCCCATCCGGTGATGCGCTGGCTCATCAGGCCGGCTTCGATGCGGTCGAGGTCGCCGGAGTCGTCGCCGAGTTCGCGCGCGGTGGCCACGGCCCGCAGGCCGCGTTCCAGGTCGGACTGCTGCGCCGTCGGCAGTTCGGCGAACACGGGCCTGCCGACCGCGATGCCCCGAAGGTGGGTGCGCTGTTGGGCGCGCAACAGCAGTGCTTCGGCGAGCAGGTGCCAGCTCTCGGCTTTGTCGGGTTGGGCTTCGGCCGCCGCACCCAGGCGGGTGACGATCGCATCGAGGGGTGGCATCTCACAGCTTCGTCGGGCGGCCGCGAGCGCCTGTTCCGGCGCCGTCGCGGGCTCGTTGGGCTGCCTCGCGCGCGTCGGAATGTCGATCTCGGTGCCGTTGGCCGCCAGCCGGGACCACGCCGTCAGGCCGATGCCGGCGACGCACACGGCGGACAGGATCGGGACGATGCGGCTCATGGGGGAGGAAGCAGGAACTCGACGGGGTGGCGAACGGGCACGGAGTGGCCGCTACGGTGCATGTGGCTGTCGATTTGCATCATGCAACCGGGATTGCCGGTGGCGATCGCGGCGGGCGCGCAGGCACGGATCTCGGCAGCCTTGCGCTCGCCGATGGCGGCCGCAAGTTCTGGTTGCAACAGGTTGTAGATGCCGGCGGACCCGCAGCAGTCGGCGCTGTGCTCGGCCTCGACCAACTCGACGCCGGGCACTTGGCGGAGTAGCTCGCGCGGTGCCGAGCGCACGCCCTGGCCGTGGCAGAGGTGGCACGGATCGTCGTAGACCAGCCGACCGTGGAACGGGCGGGGGGTCGCCGTCAGGCCTTCGTGGGCGAGGAACTCGCAGATGTCGCGGCACTTCGCCGCGAACCGTCGGCCCTCGTCGGTGCCGAGCAGGTGGCCGTACTCCTTGAGCGCGCAGCCGCAGCCTGCCGCGTTGTTGATCACGACGTCGGCGTCGCGGAACGCGCGCACGTTGGCGGCGGCGAGTTGGCGGGCGCGATCGGGCTGGCCGGCGTGCACCAGCAACGCGCCGCAGCAGCGTTGTGCCGCGACGACATCGACCTCGAAACCGTTCGCCAGCAGCAGATCGAGCGTGGCGCGATTGACGCGGCCGAACAGCGGTTCCATGACGCATCCGGTGAACAGCGCGACCCGACCGCGCACCTCGGTGCCTTCTGCAGGTCGGTGCAGGCCCGTGCGCAGCGGGCGCCGTTCGCGCGCCGGAGGCACCGGCGGCGCGAGCGTGGCGACGTGTGCCGGCAGCAGCCGCAGTGCGGTGGCGAGCCGCTGCAGGCCGAGCACCTCGAACACGCGCAGCCACCAGAACAGGAAGCGCAGCCGACGCTGCCTGGCGACGACGTGCCACAACAGCGTGCGCGTCAGCCAGGCGGCGACGCCACGTTTGGGGCGGGCGCGTTCGAGAGTCGCGCGGGTGTCTTCGAGGATCTCGCCGTAGCGCACGCCCGACGGGCAGGCGGTTTCGCAGGCGCGGCAGTCGAGGCAGCGATCGAGAAACGGCCGGATCGCCTCGGCGTCGTCGACGCGCCCTTCGGCGAGCGCTCGCATCAGGTAGATGCGGCCGCGCGGCGAATCCGCTTCGATTCGCAGCACCTGATGCGTCGGGCAGTGCGGGAGGCAGAGCCCGCAGTGCACGCAATCGAGCGTGCGCAGGTAGCTGGCGGGAGGGCCGTCAGACGAGGGTGCCATCGGGGTCGAGTGCGATCTTGAGGGCGTCGGCCAAGCGTGCCTGGCCGGGATCGATCGGGGTGCCGCGACCGTGGCGTTCGCCGGTCGCGACGGCCAGCACACCGCTGGCGGGAACGTTCGGCAGTGCGGCCAGCAGGCGGTCGCTTGCGCCCGGGTCGGGTAGGGCGACTTGGAAGCGGCCGCCGCCAAGCCAGGTGAACGTCGCCGCGGCCGGGACTGCGCGCAGCAGTTCGGGCAGCGCGCTCGGCACTGCGAGGCCGGTGAGCAGTTCGCCGCGGGGCGGCGGGTCGAGGTGGAACGACGTCGGTGCCGACACGGAGTGCAGGCCGTGCCGTTGCACCACGCCGGTGACGTATCCGGCTCTGCCTGCCGCGCGCCCCATGACGGCGTGCGAGCCATCGGAGTCGCGGCGCAGTTGCAATACCGGCAGCGGTAGCGGTTCTTGCCGCAGGGCGTGCAACAGTCGGAACGCAGCAGCTTCGTCCAGGTCGTCGTTGGTGAACCACTGCTCGGCTCGCGGTCGCGGCTTCAGGCGCAGGTGCAGACGCGCGGCGACGAACAGGCGCCCCTGGCTGCCGACGAACAGCTTGTGCACGTCGAACCCGGCCACGCTCTTGACCACGCGGGCGCCGGCCTTGAACACCGTTCCGTCGGCGAGCACCGCGTCGAGGCCCAGCAGAAGGCTGCGCGGACTCTGGCCGCCTTCGTTGCCCGGCCCGAACGGGTCGCACGCGAACAGTCCGCCCACGGTGCCCTCGGCGGTGCCGCCGCCGAGGCAGGGAAGTTCGAGGTCGTGCTCGCGGAGCGCCGCATCGAGTGTGGCAAGCGGCACGCCACACTCGACGGTGCAGGTCTGATCGCCATGGTCCAGGCGCACGATCTCGCGCAGGTCCGACAGGTCGAGCGCGGTCGCGTCCGCGCGCGCGGGCAGATGGCGCGCTCGCGAACCGCTGCCGACGATGCGCACGGGCCCGGTGGCCGCGCAGAGCCGTTCGCGAATGGCCTCGGTCGCGTTCACTGCCCTCCCTCGGCCGCACCTTCCCCCAGGACCTCGGCCGTCATCTGCGGCCACTTGGCGACCTCGGCGCACGCGTGGCGCTGCGGCAGCACCTTGCCCGGGTTGCACCGCCCGTCGGGGTCGAAGGCCCGCCGCACCCGCGCCATCACCTCGAGATCGTCGTCGTCGAACATCAATGGCACATGGTCGAGCTTCTCGCCCCCGACGCCGTGTTCGCCGGTGATGCTGCCGCCGAGCTCGACGCACAGTTGCAGGATCTCGTGCCCGGCGGCGATCGTGCGCGCGGTGGCGTCGGGGTCGCGGCCGTCGAAGCTGATGTTCGGATGCAGGTTGCCGTCGCCGGCGTGGAACACGTTGCTGAGGGTGACGCCGTGGCGCCGACCGATCTCGGTGATCTTCGTCAGCGCTTCTTCGAGACGGGTGCGCGGCACCACGCCATCGAGCACGTAGAGGTCGGTGTCGATGCGGCCCATCGCGCCGAATGCGCCCTTGCGGCCCTTCCACAGCCGCTTGCGCTCGTCGGGGGTGGTGGCCTCCTCGCTCTGCAGGGCGCCGTTCTTGCGGAAGAACGCCGTGATCTCGGCGGCTTCCTCGCCGACGACCTCGTGCGGGCCGTCGAGCTCGACCAACAGCACGGCGGCCGCGTTCTCGGGGTAACCGGCGCGATAGACCGAGGCCTCGACCGCGCGGATGGTCGCCTGGTCGAGGATCTCGAGTGCGGCCGGGACGAGGCCGGCCGCGACGATGTCGCCGACCGCTCGGCACGCCGACGACATCGATGCGAACGACGCCAGCAGGGTGCGCACTTCCGGTGGGTTGCGGCACAAGCGAACGGTGATCTCGGTGGCGATGCCGAAGGTGCCCTCGCTGCCGCAGAACACGCCGAGCACGTCGAGGCCGTGCGGCGAGCGCGGGCCGGCCGGGTCGCCGAGGTGCGCCAGCGAACCGTCGGGGCACACCACGGTGGCCGCGAGCACGTGGTCGGTGGTCATGCCGTACTTGAAGCAGTGTGGCCCGCCGCTGTTTTCGGCCAGGTTTCCGCCGATCGTGCACACCGACTGGCTGCTCGGGTCCGGGGCGTAGTGCAGATCGTGGTCCGACACCGCCGCGGTCAGGTCGAGGTTGACGACACCGGGCTGCACCGTGGCGATGCGGTCGACTGTCGAAACGTGCAACACTCGGCGCATGCGGGAGCAGTCGACGACCACCGCGTCGGCGCCAGCGGTCGGTCCGCCCGACAGGCAGGTGCCCGCGCCGCGCGGCACGAACGGCACTGCGGCCGCATGCAGCAGGCGCAACACGGCCTGCACCTCGGTTGTGGATTCCGGCAACACGACTGCCCGAGGGCGCGACTTGAGCACCGTGAATCCGTCGCATTCCCACGCCAGCAGGGCGTCCCTGGTGTGCAGCACGCGCTCCGGTCCGAGCGCGCGGGTCAGATCGCGTTCGATCGCCATCGCGCCGCAGCATAGCCAACCCGCCGCCGGGTCAAGCGAGCCTCCGGGTTTTGCCGATGTCGCTGGGGTATCGCCATGCCACAGTTGCAGGTCAAGAAGGCGGTCGCGGTGTGTTTCCTCGAGGCCGCAAGGTTGACGCTGGAACACGTCGGCCAGCGCCACATGGAACGTACTCGCGAGGGCATCGAATCGAGCGAGTTGCTGCAGCACTACAGCCACCTGCGGCGGCTGCGCGATCACCTGCAGCGTTCGATCGGGAGCTACCCGGACGTGGTGCCGCTGTCGCTGTCGGCGGAGGACGCGAGCATCTTGGTCGCGTGCTGTCGTCGCGCAGTCGAAGCGATCGAGCAGCGGCTCGAGAGCTGCACGTGTTCGCCGGACGAAATCGGCTGGCTCGAGCGCAAGCGGCAGGTGTTGTCGGATTGGGCGGTCGAGATCGCAGGGCCGCCGCTGCTCGATCTGATGCTCGGCTATCTGGTCAAGAGTCCGACGCCGGCGATGCGCGCGCTCGAGTCGAGGCTGCAGACGAAGGTCTACGGCGATGTGTGCCAACGCCCCAAGATCACCGGGGTGCACCGCGTGGGGGAGCGCCGTGCGGGGCCGCCAGCGAAGTCGCAGGGGGTATCGCCGTTCGACGGAGAGCTCGGGCCGATGGAGTCGACGGCCACCCTCGGCGAGGAGCCCTCGGCAGCGGCCCCGGCGCCCGCGCGTTCGCCGGATCGCCTGCTCGACCCCAGCCGTCTGAAGGATCCGCGCCTGCGCTCCCTGGCGGAACTGAACCTCACGGCGCTCTCCCGTGCGACGGTGGCGCGCGACTACCGCATCGCCGCGGTGATGCTGGCCGCGGTCATGGAGTGTGTGGTGCTCGACGCGGCGATGCCCGTGCGGGCCGACCTCGGCCTGTCGACGGCCGTCGACACCTGGAAGCTGCAGGACGTGCTGGTTTCGCTGTTGGCTGAGGAAGCGCAGCCGAAGGACCGGGCCGTGGCCTTCCACCTGTTCTCGATCCGCAACGTGTTGCGGCCGGCGCTGCAGATCGTCACGCCGCTGGTCGTGACCGAAGCGAGCTTCGCCCGCCTACGCACGTTCGTCGAGCGCTGCCTGCACACACTCGGCTACGGCGCGACGACCATCGACCCGCTGCTCGGCTGACCCGCGGGGACCGAGAACGGCTGCAAGAGGCGCTTGCCATGCGACGGCGTGCGCCGTTCACTGCATTCCTTGCGCCTCTTTGCGATCAGCGACCTGCATCTGAGCCTCGGCGTCGACAAGCCGATGGACATCTTCGGCGAACAGTGGGTCGACCACGCCGACCGCATGCGCGCGGCCTGGGATCGAATGGTCGGCCCCGACGATTGGGTGCTGGTCGGCGGCGACACGTCGTGGGGGCTCGATCTGAAGCAAGCGCAGCCGGATCTCGATTGGCTCGGCGCCCGGCCCGGGCAGAAGATCCTGATCAAGGGCAACCACTGCACCTGGTGGCAGTCGCGCACCAAGGTCGAACGGGCGCTCGACCCGTCCGTCCGGCTGTTGCAGAACAACGCCATCCGGATGCCGGACGGCACCGTCGTCATCGGCACCCGCCTGTGGGATCCGCCCGATGCACCGTGGGCCGACGACAAGGCCGCGACCGTGTTCGCGCGCGAGCTCGAACGGCTGAAGCTGTCGATCCAGGCGGGCAGGAAGCTGGGCGGGTGTATCGCTGGCGGGGCGCGCACGATCGCGCTCGTCCACTACCCACCGCGCTACTCCGACGGCCGCGAAACCGGCGCCGTGCCGCTGTTGCGCGATGCCCACGCGCAGGTCTGCGTCTACGGTCACCTGCACGGCAAGGACCACCAATACGGCTTCCAGGGCGAGGCCGACGGCATCCGCTACTACCTGGCGTCGGTCGACGCGATCGACTTCCGACCGATTCTGATCGAGCTGACCTGACCTCTTTGTGAGCGGTCATGGAGCGGGCCTGCTCCTAACCCGATCTATGCATGAAGCGCGGCCATCCTCGCCAGGATTCGGCCAGGGGCGTCTCAAGACAACCGCGCAGCAGCCGATCGGCTCGGTCCGACTCAGCGGATGATGATTCTGGCGCGCTCTGACGGTTTGGTGAGCGCCGCCGCGCGAGTGAAGGCAGACGGGTAGCCGCGGTCGTCCGGAGATCGAGCTGAGGAAGGCGAGGTCGCTACTGAGCGACGGCGCCGCAGCGTTTCGCCGCGATGCGCCACACGTCATCCCATGGCATCGACGTTGCGAATCGGCAGACGACTCTGCGCACCGAGGACACGACGCGCGTCGCCACCTTCAGCAACATGTCGCGGATCGTGCCAACGGTGCAACGACCGGCTCGCGTGTCACGGAGCTTCCACCGCAGCTCCTGGAACAACACGAACGCCGCAGCAGTCATCAGCACGCGAAACTGATTCGCGATGAAGCGCGTGCAGCTCGTGCGGTCGATCGACAGGTCGGACTTGAGTTCCTTGATGCGATTCTCCGAGTCGCCGCGTCCGCAGTACCAGGCGTAGACCTTATCGGCCGAGAGCCGTTTGCGGTTGGTGACGACGAACCTCTGGTTGTCCTTGAAGGACCGTCCTTCGAAGTGAAGGACCTCAGCCTTGATGACGACGCGTCGCCGATGCGGCCACGATTGGGCCTGATACTCGCCGTCCCCGAACAACGTGTGCGTGGCGTTGTCGCGCTCGGCAAGCGCCTCCAGAGCCTTGTTCTTGGCCATTCCGACCACGTTCGACTCGAAGCGATTCGAGCAGGTCGAGGACTCGGGGATGGTAGAAACCGGTGTCCATGCGGACGCGCACCCGTGCCCTGGGGAATCGCCGACGCACTTCAGCGACAACGCGCCGCAACGTCGGCATGACTCCGCGATAGCAGCGCACGGTTCCCGGGCGCAGTCGCGCATGGAACAGGTGCTGATCCGGCGCGTCGTCGACCGAGATGAAACCGAGCAACGGCAAGAAGCAGTGCGTGTCGTAGAAGCCGTTGAACATCGACAACTGTTGCCGACCGTGTGTCGGGTCAACGGTCGAATCGAAGTCGAGCGTGACGACCTTCGCCTTGGGGTGGCGCTTCGCGAGGCGACCGATCACGAACTTCTCCAGCTCTCTTCCCATGTCGACGACCTGTCGGGCCGTCGGCGTGTTCTCGAATCGCGAGATCGTCGACTGCGAGGCGAGTCCGTCCTCGTCGCGAGGATCGCGCCCGGTCGCCAGCTTCATCATCGGATCGTGGCGCAGGTCGTTCGAGTCGATGCCGTCTCGGTAGCCCATGGCCAGCCCGAATGTCTGTTGCCGGAACAGTTCCGCGTAGGTGAACGCGACCTTCCCACGTTGGCGATTGTCGCGCAGGGCCGACAGCAACGATGCGGTCAGCCCGATCTTCCGGTCCAAGGCCGACAGCAGCGGCAGGCCGCCGTCAGAGCTCAGCGCGTCCGCGTTGAACTCCACGTGGACGGGCTTGCGGAAGACGTCTTTGAACAGAACAGACTGTCGTGTACGATCGGACATTCGAGAGGCGCGTGTTTCGGCGCTTGGCGTGATTTAGGCCTCGCCTGGTACGATTCGCGCCCTCTCGAACTTCAACTTTCATGCATAGATCGGGGTAGACGCCTATCACTTGCGCCCATTGCACACTACCGCCCGGAATATGATATGTCCGCCGGCGCTCCACGAGGATTGCACCGGATCGAAGCGCCATTCGCTGCCTTTCCACTCCAGATCATCGACCGTGACTTCGCCTCGAGCGCCGGGGATATGGATAGGCACCGATCCCGGAGTGCGCAATACAACTGCCACGCTCACCCGGTGCCCCCCCGGCTCCCGGCACCGGACCGTGATCCGCGCACCCGCCAGTTCTTCGGCGGCGGTAGATTCGATTGTCAGTATCCCGGTGCCACCGGGGTACATCGGTATATCCAACTCACCCTCATCCGACACCTGGGCAACAGCGCTCGCGTAACCTGGTGCGTCGACTTGCAAGGATGTGCAGGACTGGGGGATCCAAACGGCGCGATGAGCACCTGGGACCGGCGCGAGGTCGACCCGGGCGCCGGCATGGATACGACATGAGGGCACCGGCAGGCCGGTGAAAGCATCGGTCACCCGCACCAACAAGCGCCTGGGCGGGTCCACCACCACGTCGCATACGCTGGCCCCCCGCACGCCGAAGGAGATCGGATCTGTCGCGTAGAGGTTGCATTGTCGACCGCCGAGCAGCTCTCCCGCAGGAGCAAGCAAGCCCTGATAGTCTCCGTCGACAAGGTGCAACGAGGCAGTTCCGGTCCCATCGGTCACGCTCGGCTGCGGCGGTTGGTGCTGCACGATCCACGCGGGA
>DRKG01000101.1 GCA_011051855.1 bacterium
CGTGGCAGCGGGTGCACACTTCCGATGGCAGCAGTCCGTCGACGATGCCTAGCTGCTGCTTGCCTTGGCTCTGTACGTGGGCGCTGCCGGGGCCGTGGCACTGTTCGCATCCGACGCCGAGCAGGCCTGGAGTGTCGTCCGGGTTGCGGAAACCGCTCTGTTGGCCGTAGCCGACTACGTGGCAGCCGACGCAGTCGGGGTACTTGGTGACCGGCCAACCGTAGCGCTTCGGATCCTTCTCCGCGTCGACCAGCGTCTGCCAAGCGTGTGCATGCCGGCTCTTGCTCCACGCCGCCATCGCGCTCGGGTGGCACGCGCCGCAGGTGGCGCTACCGACGTAGCTGTGGCCGTTCGGCGTCGGGTGCTGTTCGGCCATCTGCCCGAGCACGTCCATCTCGGCGACGTTTTGCCGATGCATCAGCAGCACGTCCTTGACGGCCGGATCCCCGCCACCGCCGGGCACGGTGCGGCTGCCGGCGAGCGGCACGCGCTCGCATGCCACGCGTGGTTCGCCGCCGTCGCGCCACAGACGTGCATCCAGCAGGACCCGTCCGCGGATGCCGGCGAACACCAGCGGCACGCCGGCGACCACGTGTGCGGCGGTGTCGGGTTCGAGGTAGCCGGGGTCGACGCCGATCGCGAGGTCGGGGCGCGGGTCGAGGTCGGGGAGGACCGCGCGGATCTGCACGTCGTTGCCGTGCAGCATCACGATGCGAAGCGCGCGATCGTCGACGCCGACGAAGGCCGCCGCCCAGGCCTTTGCCGGCTCGAGCCGCTGCACCTTGGCGTCGTCACCCTTGAGCTTCGCCGGCAGGTTGCCCAGCAGGAGCGAACCGATCCGCACCTCGTGTTCGCGCACCTGCTTGCTGCGCAACGGCACCGCCGGCCAATCCTCGTCGCTGCTGGCCAGGTTGGTCGCGACAGCCGGTCCGCCGAGCAGGAAGCCACTCCACTCTTCGAGCGGCAGCGCCAGATCGTTGGGGCCAACGCCTACGGCGTCGTAGCTGCGCTCCATCGTGAACAACACCTGGGCGGCCGTGAACAGCTTGAGCTTGTCGAGTTCGGTGGCGCCGGCAACCAGGTCGCCACCCTCGAGCAGTAGGTCGTAGGTGCGCTGTTCGCCGATGTGCTGCATGCGGCGGGCGAGGCCGCCGAGCTGGCCACTGGCGCAGCCGCACGGCTCGAGATGGCCCAGCATCGAACCGGAGATCAGGATGCGCAGCGCGTCGGGGGGCGGCAGTGCCTGCTGATCGTTCTTCTGCCCTTGGGGATCCTGCCCCTGTGGATCCTGGCTGGGCGAACCCCGGCCCGCGCCGGCGCGGGTGGTGGAGTGCACCTGTTGTCCGTTGGCGTCGCCGCACTGGCCAAGGGTGGCGACGGCGATGGCGAGGCCGAAGGCGAGTGCGGCGCGGCTTGCGTGGGGGAGGCTCTTCATGGTTGCTTTCCGGGGAACACGACGAGGTCGATCGGCAACTCGGGCTGGCTGGCGTTGCCGTTCTCGTCCGGTTTGGCGAGCACGATCTTGCCGCGGAAGGTGTCGGTGAGGCCCCCGAGGTAGCGGACGGCCACGCGTTGCTGGCGCTGCTTGGTGGGGACCGGCTGGATGGTGACGGCGAAGTGCGACGAGGCGTCGCGGCCCGCGGCGTCGACGAGCGCGGCGAGCACGAACTCCGGGCTGCGCCGCGAATCGTGGTCGGTGACCAGCACGAATTGGCGCAGCGTGGCGTCGTCGGCCTGTGGGCGATCCAACGGGGCCCGGAACGAGATCTTGTCCACCGGAGAGGCTTCGAGATCGGGCACGACCTTCCAGGAAGCCTCGAGGCGCACGATGTAGTTCGGGTCGCTGGTGCGCACCGAGACCAGGGCTCGGTGGCTGCCGAGGCCGGCCGGTTGGCAGCGGGCGCGCAGCACGGTGTGTTCTTCTGCGGGCTCGAGCGCGACCGTCAGGTTGGGATCGCTGCTGGTCACCTCGAGGAAGCGCATGTCGCGGTGGTTCTCGTCGCCGCGCAGGGTCGTCATCGCGCTCGCGGTCGTCGACATTGCGACCCGGCCGAAGTCGAAGGCCGCGAACGGCTTCAACTCGACCGGCGCATCGATGCCGAAGCGCACGAGGAACGCCCACCGGAAGCGCGCCATGCCGGTCGGGTCGTCGAGAGGCTGCAGCAGCACGTAGCCGCGGCTGACCGTCGCCGGCAGGTCGACCGCCTCCTTCTTGCGGGTGTCGAGTTCGATGTGCAGGATCGCGCGCTCATCCGGGCCGGGTAGGTTGAGCGGGTTCGCGGTGCCGTCGAGGAAACGTTCGCTGCCGTCGGCTTTGCGCAGGCGCAGGTCGGCGCGCCCGCACGAGCACTCCAGGTGCACGCGCAGCGGCACGGCGTTGTCGAGCATCGAAAGATCGAGTTCGAACTCGTGGGTGCGCTGTTCGCCGTGCGGGACCATGCCGAAGTCGTGGTCGAGGAGTAGCTTCGTCGGGCGGTTCGGCGGTGGATCGACCGCCGGATCCGCGGCGTCGGGATCGTGCGAGCAGGTGGTCAGCAGCGCCGCCACCGCGGCGAAGGCGGCCGTGAGCAGGGCGTTCGTCGGGGTGCGCATGTCGCGCCATAGTAGGCCGCCGGTGCGGCGTAACCCAACGCCCGACGGGTTGCCGAGGGGTACATGACCGCGGCCGCTGCCCAGGTGGAGGAGCGGCCGCGATCGGTTGCCGGAGTGTCTGCACGGGTAACGCAAGCGACGGGCCAGGCGCAACCGCGTCGGCATCCCCCGTTGCCACCGGCGTCGTCGTCCGGCGGAACTCGCCGCCGGGAGGGTGCGCTGGCGGGGACACCATGGCGCAGTCGCCATAGTCGTCGGATGCCCGCGTGCAGCGGTTCCGTCAGGAATGCATGCCGTGGCGCTTCAGCTTGCGGTGCATCGTGGTGTAGTCGATGCGAAGCGCGCGGGCGGCCGCCGCCTTGTTGCCGTCACATGCAGCCAGGGTCTGCCGCAGGATCTCGGCCTCGAGAGCTTCGGTTGCGCGCTGCAGTCGCTTGGTCAGAGGCAAGTCGTCGTCGCCGATGGCGGGCAGTGCCGTCCTGGCCATGGCGACAGTCTCGTCGAGCCCCAGGTCGGCCGCGTCGAGTTCGCGCCCGCTCGCGATTAGCACCGCGCGACGCACCACGTTGCGCAGTTCGCGCAGGTTGCCGGGCCACGGGTGGCCGCGCAGGCGCTGGCTGGCGTCGTCGCTGAAGGCCTCGACGCGGCGGCCCATTTCGACGTTGGCGGCCGCGAGGAAGGAGCGCGCGAAGTAGACGACGTCTTCGGGGCGCTCGCGCAACGGCGGGATGCGCACGGTGAACTCGGCGACGCGGTGGTACAGGTCGACGCGGAAGCGGCCGGCTTCGACGTCCTGCATCAGGTCCGCATTGGTTGCGGTCAGCAGCCGCGCGTGGAACGGTACGGGTTCGGAGCCGCCGACCGGCACCACGCAGCGTTCCTGCAGCGCGCGTAGCAGCTTGGCCTGCAGCGGCAGTGGAAGGTTGCCGAGTTCGTCGAGGAACAGTGTGCCGCCGTGGGCCATCGCGAACAGGCCCGGGCGCTTGCGGTCGGCGCCGGTGAACGCGCCCTTCTCGTGGCCGAACAACTGGCTCTCGAGCAGGTGTTCGGGCAGTGCGCCACAATCGACCGCGACGAACGGTCCGTCGCGCAAGGGCGACAGATGGTGGATGGCGCGCGCCGCGACCTCCTTGCCGGTGCCGGATTCGCCGCAGATCAGCACCGACACGGTCTCCTGCGCGGCGACGAGGTCGAGCGTGCGGCGCAGTTGCTGCGCCATCGGGCTCGGGCCGAAGTCGAGGGTGGCGGACGTCTGCGCATCGCGCAGTTGCTTGAGTTCGCGGCGCAGGGCGTGCTGTTCGGCGGCGCGCCGCACCGCCAGCGACAGGCGCTCCTCGTCGAACGGCTTTGCCTGGTAGTCGAATGCGCCTTCCTTGATCGCATCCACGGCGGTGGCGAGGTCCTCGACCGCGCTCAGCAGCACCACCGGCAGGTCCGGGAACTGTTGCCGCACGTGGCGCAGCAGTTCGATACCCGAAAGCTCGGGCATGCGCATGTCGCTGAGCAGCACATCGGGCAGCTCGCCCCGTTCGTGGGCGCGCTGCAGCCGCGCGAGTGCCTCGCCGCCGTGTTCGGCTTCGTCGACCTCGAAGCCCTGGTCCTCGAACAGCCCGCGCAGGATCCAGCGCAGGTCGGGTTCGTCGTCGACGATCAGCAGTTGGCGGGCCATCGGCTGCCTTCATCGGCAGGCGTGTGCGGGGACGGCAAGTCGTTGTCTGCGGGCAGGCACAGCAGCGCGCGGGCGCCGCCGCGGTGGCGAGGGTAGAGCCGCATGTCGCCGCCGAGTTCCCGGGCGATGCGGCGGCAGCTCAACAGGCCGAGGCCGGTGCCGGTCGACTTGGTGGTGAAGAACGGTCGGAACAGGCTGTCGCGCACGTC
>DRKG01000102.1 GCA_011051855.1 bacterium
CCACGTGGCAGGTCGCGCACTTTCCGCGCGGCTCCGCCGCCAGCCGGGCCGCATTGGCTGGCGCAGCACGGACCGCGAAGGTGTCCTCGTGCGCGTCCGCATGGCAGCTCTCACATCGGTTGGGCGTCCCGTGGAACGTGCGCGCTCGCCCCTCCTCCTCGATCCGGTGGCAATCGGAACACGGCAGCTCCGCGTGCCGGCCCGCCAAGGGCAACCGCGTCCGGGCGTGCATCTCGGCATCGAACGCGTGCGGCGCGAACTGGGTGCGTGCGTGGCAACTGATGCAGCCATCCTTCGCCAACGGCGCTGCGTCGAACTGGCCGTCGTGAGGGTCCGTATGGCACGCACCGCAGTCATCCGATTCTCGCCCAGGGTGCCGTTCGGCGAACGTAAGCCCCGACGGGTGACAATCGTCACAGGCCACCTGATGATGCGGTGCCGTCAGCGCAAACCCGGTATGGGCGTGGTGCGTCGGGTTGATCCGAAAGCTCGGTTGTTCGAACCGCTCGTCGACCACCGGATGGCACACGACGCACCCTGCCACCGGCGGCAAACCCGACGCCCGCGCATTGCCGGCCGCGAACTGCTCCGTATGCGGCGACTCATGACAATCCCCGCACGCGCGCCCGGCCTGCATGCCGGACTGCAGTCGTTCGAGAGCGTGCTCCGTATCACCGGCGTGGCAAGTCCTGCATTCGGCCTGCGCATGTGGACCGACGAGCTGTAGCCAGCGATCGTGGTTCGGAACCGCCCGGCTGGTGAAGACGTCCTGCGAGTGGCACGCGTCGCAGGCCAACTGCATCCGACCTTCGTGGGGGTCGTCGTGACAAGACGCGCAGTCGCGCGACAACCCCAGGAACCGCTTCGCGCCAGCCGGCAGGACCTCCGCGTCGGCGTGCTCATGACACTCCGAGCACACGAGTTCCGTGTGCGCGCCCCCCAGTTCGAAGCCGATGATCCGGTGGTCGAAGTTCTGGGGGTCGGCCACGCCGGCCTGCGAGAACGCCAGCCGGTTGACCATGCGGAACTCCCCTCCGTGATGGTCGCTGTGGCAGGTCGCGCAGGCGCGCACACGCGCATCCGGCTGGATCCCGTGCAGGCCGCGATCTTCTTCCATCTGCGCGGCGATGTCGCCGTGGCATTCGAGGCACGCCGCTTGCATGTCGCCGAACCAACCGCCGTGGCACGAGGAGCACGCGTCCCCACCGGCCAGTTCCGGCAGTCGCGCGTGCACCACCGCCACCGGCCCGGGCGACTGCCGTTCGGCAACGGCCATCGTCGACACGATCACGAGCACGACCGAAACGATCGCGACCAGCATGCCCCGAACGCGCACGCTCACCCAGCTCCTCCCACGGTGAAGACCCCGGCGGCTTCGAAGGCACCGTGCAAGGCGGCAACGGCCACGTGCACCGCGATCAGCAAGACCACCAGCAGAGCCAGCCAGCGGTGCAGCCAGCGCCACGTTCCCAACAATGCGCGCAAGTCCTCGAGGTGTGCGACGGCGATGGCAGTGCCATGTGCCATGCGACACTGGTGCAGTTCGCGCGCCAGCTCCTCGACTCCCGCTCCGTGCTGCACCGCCAGCTTGCGGATGCGCCGACGGGTGCGCCAAAGATCCCACTGCAAGCCGATGAGGGCGAGTACTCGGCCGGTGAAGGTCCCTTGCCACTGCCGGCGCTCGATCATGGCCATCGTTTCGGACCGTGCCGCCACCGCGAACGCGCCGCCATCCTGGCGCCGACGCATGCCGTGCCATTCGGCGCGCAGATCATCGAGTTGACGTTCGCGTCCGTTGGCCGCCCGCGGCAACCACGCGTAGAACCACCGGCCGATGGCTCCCGTCCCCAACAACACGACGAGCCCCCAGAAGGCGTAGCCGCCGGGTGTGCCGCGCGGCGACATGGCCGCATGCAGCATCGCCAGCAACACGGCGAGCACACCCGTCGTGACGTGCATGTTCATCCACGTCGAGAGCTGCCCGAAGCGCACGCCGAGCCACTGCTGCCGACGCAGCAGATAGGCCAGGTTGGCGACCACCGCCGCCGACGCACACAGACCGAACCACAGACCGAGGCTCCGGTCCGGCCGCAGCAGCGCGTGCGCCGGATCGCCGGCACGCATGGCAGCCGGCTGGAAGTAGTAGCTGCCGTGCCACAGGATGAAGGCGGTCGTCAGCACTGCAATCAGGAGTGCAACACCAAGCGCCCACAGCAAGCTGGAGCGGGGGGTTTCGTCCGGCGTTTGCGGCGCCACCGCTGCCCGCAGATGTGGATCGAAGGACACCCCGCTCGCTTCGAGCTGGGCGAAAGGGGGCACGCCACCGGCCAACACGAACACGTGCTGGCAGCGCAGTTGCACGGCGACACCACCGCCTTCGCCGCTGTGCGTCACCTCGACGTGGTCGGCACCGATGGCAGCCACCTCGGCCGACGTCATCACCGCCAGTTCGCCGTTCGCACGCGCCGCCGCGAGCCGCTGCCGGTTCTTGCTGCGCAATCGGAAGAACTCGGCCTTGCGATACACGAGCGTCACCTCGGTCGCCGGCTGCTCGGCCAGCGCCAATGCCGCCTCGACCGCGCTATCACCACCGCCGACCACCACGCACGACCTTCCCCGATAGCGAGCGGCATCCTGCAGGCCGTAGGCCACATGGGGTTGATCCTCGCCGGGAACGCCGAGGCGGCGCGGACTCCCGCGGCGACCGACCGCCAGCACGACGTTGCGCGCGCGCACCGGCTTGCCGTCGGTGTGCACGGTCATCGTGCCATCTGCGTGGTGCTCGATCCGCTCGAACGTGACCCCGCCGACGAACGGTAGATCGTGCTCCTCCGCCAGTTCCTGCCACAGCTCGACCAGTTCCTCCTTTTGGTATTCCCGGCGTTCGAGCCGACCGTAGATCGGCAGCGTGACTTCGTCGGTCAGCACCAACTTGCGCCGCGGGTAGCGGGCGACGGTACCACCGACCGCCGTTTCCTGATCGAGCAACACGAACCGCAGACCGTGTTCGCGGCACGCCAGCGCACAGGCCAAGCCACCGGGCCCGGCACCCACGATCGCGACGTCCAGCACCGCCCCCCGAGATGTTCCACGCTGGTGGTTCGCGGCCAGATACCGCCCCACGCGCGCACCCTGACTGCTCGCCGTGCGAATCAAGGCGCGTCCCGTGATCTCGCCGACGAGGTAGACGCCATCGGTGCCGATGGCCTGCAGGTTCTCGTCGAGCGCCGGCACGTCCGCGCGTTCCCGGCAGCCCGCCGCCGTCAGGCTCACGGCGGACGCCGGGCATTCGGTCACGCACCGCGCATGGCCGACGCAGCCGGCGGGATTCACCACCGCGGCCTGGCCGTGCACCATCTGCAGCACGCCCTCCTCGGGACACTCGCGCACGCAGGTGCCGCACCCGAGGCATTTCGCCAGGTCGATAACCGGGAGCTGGGCCGCCGCGACGTCACCGCCGGCACTCGCGATGTCGGCTCGCTCGATTACCGCCGCCCGCTGGCGCCGGAGCTCTGCCTGCCGCTGCCAGACGGCCGCGAACACCAACGCGAGCGCCGCGATCAGCAGAACCAGTAGGGTCGAGGTCATGCGCCATCCCGCGGCCGACTGGCCGGCGGCCGGGAAACGATCTGCTACTTGCCCGGTGCCGCCACCGGCAACGAGGAAGGTTCGACATAGGCGCGGGCGGCGGCCATCGTCGACTCCAGGTTGCGATCGAGTTCGAGCGCGTGCTTGGCGACCTCCTTGACCTCTTCCTGGATGTCGTCGATGGCGCCGGCGTTGAGGTCGTGCCCCAAGAAGAGCGCGTGATCCCGCAGGGACTGCACGAAGGCATCGAGTTGCTCCTGCGCCGGAACGGCCGCCTTCTTGATCGCCTCGAAGCGCTCCTTGTCGATCGCGAAGCGCACCTCGCCACGCCGCCGCAGACGCTCGGAGGCGATCTTCTCGAGCGCCTCGGCGCGCCCCGCGAGCACCGGTTCGCCGACCGCGAGCATCGGGCCGACGCTCTCACGGAAGCGCCTGGCGTTCTCCGCCGCGACGTCGATCGCCTGCACGAAACGCGCGTAGACGACCGGCGCCGGGTCGTTCGTGAAGCGGCCCGCGGCCAGCGCGTTGAGTCCCTCGAACGCGTCGGCGATCGCTTCGCGCGACCTCTCGGCCTCGATGTGCACCCGCTCGATCCACGCGTTCATCTCTTCCACTTGGACCGGCGCCTTCTGGGCATCGGAGCCCATAGCGCACGCGGACAGCAGGAGGGCGAAGGCGAGAGAAGTGCGGTGCCGGCAGAGTTGCATTGGTCCTCGATTCTGTAGCGGTTCGACGGTGTCGCGCCACCCATTCATCGGCCGTGCGGCCGCTTCCGATTGCGCCGTGATGGCACCGCCTCAAACCGGGACTCCTCCGCACCGTAAGCGTCCCGACATTCGACAGTCGCGCCGGACATCCCGCCTGCGCCACCGGCAAGTCCGACGCCTCGCCGACACCATGACCTCGACCCCACGAGCATTCCGGCCACACCGACGATCGGCGCGTGCGGGGGATGCCGGTTCATGAATAATCCGGCGCAGTGCTCCGTTCCTCCAGCAACCTGGTCTTCGCCGTGGTGCTGCTGCTGTCGTTCGCCTTGCTGATCTGGTGGACGTTGTTCTTGCTCGATGCCAGCGCAGAACTGTCGGTCGCGGGCGAACGACTGGCCGCGGGAGACCTCGAAGGCGTGGCTCGCGCCCTCGGCGCCGGCGATGGTGACGAACTGGTGGCGCTCGGCCACCGCCGCCGGTGGATGTTCGTCAGCGAGGGCGCGTTCTTCATCCTGGTGCTGCTGGTCTGCGGCGGGCTCTACCTGGCGTCGGTGCGGCGTGAACGCCGCCTGCAGTTGAACCAGGACCGCTTCCTCGCGGCGGCGACCCACGAACTCAAGACTCCGCTGGCGACGATCTCGTTGCTGCTCGAGTCGCTGCACGCCGGTCGGGTGCCCGCCGAGAAGCGGGACCGCTATCTCGCCGACGGCCTGCTCGAAGCCGAACGGCTCGAACGCGGCCTGCACAACCTGCTGATCGCCGCCGGCCTGCGCAGCACCGGCACGATCGTGCACACGGAAGCCGGCGACCTGGTCGCCGACGTTCGTGCGGCGCTCGCCGCGCTGCAGGCGCGAGCCGACGCGGCTGACGTCCGCGTGACGTTGCACGGCGAAGCAACCTTGCCCGCGCGGCGCGACGCGGCAGCATGGCAGCTCGTGGTGCGCAACCTACTCGACAACGCGATCAAGTTCTCGCCGGCGGGCGCGACCGTCGAAGTGCACGTGCAACGCCGCGATGACCACGCCGAGTTGGTCGTGAAGGACCACGGACGGGGTCTCGACGCCGACGAACGCACGCACGCCTTCGAACCGTTCTGGCGCGGCGACGACCAGGCCACTGGCGGCACCGGCCTCGGCCTGCACCTCGTACAGGAAATGGTGCGCGCCCACGGTGGCAGCGTCAGCGCGCGCAGCGACGGCCGCGATCGGGGCGCCGAGTTCACCGTGCGGCTGCCGCTGGAGGGCGCGCGATGAGCCGCTGGGTGCTGGTCGCCGAAGACGAACGCCAGCTCGGCGAGATGATCTGCGACAACCTCACGCTCGAGTCCTACCACGCCGAACACGTGCTGACCGGGCCGCGCGCGCTCGAACGCATGGCCAAGGGGGGCATCGATCTCCTGATCCTCGACGTGATGCTGCCGGGCATGAACGGCTTCGACGTGCTGCAGCGACTGCGCGCGCGCGGAGATCGCACGCCGGTGCTGATCCTCAGCGCACGCGCGGACGACCAGGACCGGATCAGGGGACTCGAACTGCAGGCCGACGACTACCTGACCAAGCCATTCAACCTGCGCGAACTGCTGTTGCGCGTCGACGCGCTGCTGCGCCGGCAACCCGCCCCGGCGGCGGGCGACGACGTGCTGGCGTTCGGCGGCAACCGGGTCGACTTCCGCGCGATGCGCGCCGTCACGCACAGCGGGGACACCGCCGAACTGACCGCAACCGAAACCAAGCTGCTCAAGTTGCTGTCCGGCCACGCCGGCACCGTGGTGTCGCGTCGCGTCGTCGTCGAGCACCTTTTCGGCAGCAACGCACCGACCACCACCCGCACCCTCGACAACGTCGTGCTGCGGCTCCGCAAACTGCTCGAACCCGACCAGGGCAGCCCCCGACACCTGCACACCGTGCGCGGCGTCGGCTTCCGCTTCGAACTCTGACCGGCAGCGAGGATGATCCCCCACCTGCCCCCCGCACTCCGCCGATGCCCGACCGCGAAACCCTGCACGTCGCCGAACTCCACGGCGACGGCATCTCCGAAGAACTGTCCCAGAGCGTGCACCAGGTGGCCGCAGCGCTGCCGCTGGCCGTGCACTTCCACCCGGTCGACCTGACGCTCGCCGCGCGTCGCCGCGACGCCGACCGCTGCTACGACGACGCCATGGCGGCGATCAAGAAGCATCGGGTGGCGATGAAGTACCCGACCGTCACCGAAACCGAGAGCCCCAACAAGGTGCTGCGCGAGCGGTGCGACTTCTCGGTGATCCACCGGCCGGTGGCGAGCCTGCCCGGCGTCGAGACCCGTCACGAGGGGACCGTCGACCTGCACATCATCCGGATCGCGGTCGGCGGCACCTACGAAGACGCCGGCCGCCGGATCGGCGACGACGTCGCGGTATCGATCCGGGTGATCGAACGCCGGCCGGCGCGCGAAGCCGCGTTGTATGCCTTCCGACTGGCCGAACGGCTCGGCTGCGAACTGGTCAGTTCGAGCAAGTACACGATCCAACGCGCCACCGACGGCTTCTTCGAGGAGATCGTGCAGGGCGTCGCGCGCGAGTTCCCGGACGTCGGGCACCGCAGCGAGCTGTTCGACGCGCTGCTCTACAAGCTGCTGAAGAAGCCCGAGGACTACCGCGTCGTGGTCACCCCCAACGAATACGGCGACTTCCTCTCCGACATGGCCTGCGGCATGGTTGGCAGCATCGGCCTGGGCGCGAGCGCGAACTACGCCTTCAACGACCAGGGCGAAGTCTCGCTGGCGATGTTCGACCCCGCCGGCGGCACCGCCCCCGACATCGCGGGCCAGGGAGTCTGCAATCCGTCGGCGGCGCTGATCGCGTTCGGCATGCTGCTGACCCACGCCGGTTGTCGCGGCCTCGGCGCGCTCCTCGACGGGGCGGTGCGCGACGCCATCGCCGAAGGACAAGCGACGGCCGACCTCGGCGGAACGCTGGACACCGCGGAGTTCACGCAGGCGGTGTGCGCGCGGCTGGGCGGCAATTGAGCTGCGGGCCTGCGGGTCAGGTCCGCGGGCGGAACAGCCGATCGACGAACCGGCTCTGCTTGTGCTTGTCGGCAACCTTGCGGGCGAGCCGCATCGCCTCGGCCACGGGCACCATCACCGAACCTTCGGGCACGGGTAGCCAGACGGCCTGTTCTTCGTGCTCCTGGATCAACCGGTCGAACTCCTCGGTCGTCTCGGCAGCCGCCAGCCGTTCGAGCAAGCGGATGTCGACCAGCGCCGAACCACTGACCGTAAACTGCTTCTTACGGCCGAGCAGATCGTCGGTGCTGACCTCGAACAGCTCGGCGAGGGCGACCAAGTCCTCGCCGGTCGGGAACCGGGTGCCGCTCTCCCAGCGGGAAACGGCCGACTCGTGGCAGCCCAGTCGCCGAGCCACGTGATCCTGGGTCAAGCCACGCCGCGCGCGTAGTTCGCGCAGCCTGGCGGCGAGGTGCGCCGCCAGCGGACGGGGGGCATCGGGGGAGCGGGAGGAGGAGCTGGTTTGGGTCGGTTCCGTCAAGATGGGCTCGCTGTGGTGCCGCGGGCACTGGCCCTACGCACGCATTCTGTCCGCAGGCCACCGGGAACGGAAGTAGTGGGCGCCTGCAAGCCGTGAAGGCAACACGCTAGACCATAAAGCACGCTGTTTGCGGGTCTGGAAACTTGACAGAACGTCATACCAAAGTTCCGATCGGCAATGCACTGCTTTCATCCAACGGAGCCCCCAACCCGGAACCCACCATGCTGACGGATCCACATGCCTTGCTCCCGATCGCCTACCGAGCCGCCGTCCAGGTCGTGCAGAGCCCGATCCTCGCCGAAGAGGCCTCCGAACGCGCGATCCACCAGTTGATGCTGGAGATGCTCGCCGGCAGCCCGCCGCAGAGTCCCAAGGCCTGGCTCAGGGTGGTCGCCCGGCGCTCGGCGTGCGCCCTTCTGCGCTCGGAGTGGGCGCGCACCAGGTCCATGGACCTCGAAGAGGTTGCGGCGGGAGCGCAAC
>DRKG01000103.1 GCA_011051855.1 bacterium
GCCCGGCACCGAGGTCTGCCACGCGTTCGCCGAAGACCCGCGCAACGAGGACCTGCTGTTCCTCGGCACCGAGACCGGCTGCTGGGTGTCGCTCGACCGCGGCCACGACTGGCTGCGGTTCTCGTACGGCATGCCGACGGTGTCGGTGCGCGAGCTCGTCATCCAGGACCGCGACAGCGACCTGGTCGCCGCCACCCACGGCCGCGGCCTGTTCGTCGTCGACATCGAGCCGCTGCGGCAACTGCGCGAGGAAGTGGCCGAACACGGCGCGCACCTGTTCGAAGTCGAACCAGCCTACCTGTGGCGCATGGCGAGCCGCGGGTTCCAGGGCCACAAGCACTTCCGGGCCGAGAATCCGGACTACGGCGTGACCTTCTACCTGTGGCTGCGCACGGCGCCGGACGAACCGCCGGAGCTGACCGTGCACGACGTCACCGGCAAGGAACTCACGAAGGTCCAGGGCGAGGCCGTGGCCGGCGTGCAGGCGATCCACTGGGACGCGCGCCTCGGGCACCGGCTCGCCGCGCCGGGCACCTACGCGGTGCGCCTGCGCGGGCACGAAGGCGTCGCCGCGCGCGCGTTCGAGCTGCGCCGCGATCCGATGTTCGCCGCCCCGCGCCCGCCGGCGGACACCTCGAACCCGAGCCGCTGAGCACGACCCCCATGACCCACTTCGCGAACCAGTCTGCCTCGCTCCTGCTCGCCGCCTCTGCCCTGCTGCCGGCACAGACCACCGACCGGGACCACCTCCGCGACAACGTGCTGGCGCAACTGCGCTGGCGGGAGCTCGGCCCGGTGCAGTCCGGCGGCCGCATCGTCGACATCGCCGTGCACCCGGACCGCAGCCGGGAGTTCTGGCTGGCCGCGGCCAGCGGCGGCATCTGGCACACCGACAACGGCGGCCTGACGTTCGAACCACAGTTCCAGGACCAGTATTCGATCTCGATCGGCGACATCTGCATCGCGCCGAGTGATCCGCGCGTGCTCTACGTCGGCACCGGCGAAGCCAACAACCAGCGCAGCTCCTACTGGGGCAACGGCGTCTACCGT
The DNA here is from genome assembly GCA_011051855.1 of bacterium. GTDB lineage: Bacteria > Planctomycetota > UBA1135 > UBA1135 > UBA2386. Next base: position 1,051 of record DRKG01000103.1, read on the forward strand.
TCGGACGACGGCGGCAAGACCTTCCGGCACCTGGGCCTCGACGGCACCGACCACATCGGCCGCATCGTGGTGCATCCCGAAGACCCGGATACGGTCTACGTGGCGGCGCTCGGGCCGCTCTACCGACCCGGCGGCGAGCGCGGCCTCTACAAGACCACCGACGGCGGCCGTTCCTGGCGGCGCATCCACTACATCGACGCGGACACCGGCTTCGTCGACGTCGCGCTGCACCCGCACAAGCCCAACATCGTGTTCGCGGCCTCCTACCAGCGCCGCCGGCGCGCGTGGAACTTCGCCGAAGGCGGCGAGGGTTCGCGGCTGTGGCGCTCGCTGGATGCGGGCGCAAACTGGCAGCGGCTCGACCACGGCCTGCCCGAAGGCGAACTCGGACGCATCGGCATCGCGCCGTTCGCCGGCGACGGCAACACCGTCTACGTGTGCATCGAGAACCTGAACCCGCGCGTTCGCAGCAAGCAGCCGACGACGACCCAGGACGAGGACGACCCGCGCGACCGCGACCGCCGCGCGCAACCTTCGGCGGAAGTGCTGGCCGACCCGGTGGCGCGCGCGCTCTGGGCGGCCGGGCCCGAGGCCGCACAGGACCCCGAGCGCCGCCCGCGCCGCCGGCTGGTCGGCGGCGAGGTCTACCGCAGTGATGACGCTGGCGACACCTTCTACAAGACCCACGAGACGGGCTCGATCGGCGGCATGCCGGGCTACTACTACGGCCAGATCCGCGTCGACCCCAACGACCGCGACACCGTCTACGTGCTGTCGGTGCCGGTCTACAAGAGCACCGACGGCGGCAAGACCTGGACGCCCGGACGTGGGCGCAAGGCCGGCGGATCCGCGTTCGCCAGCCGCCTGCACGTCGACCACCACGCGCTGTGGATCGACCCGCGCGACAGCGACCACTGCCTGCTCGGCAACGACGGCGGCATCGCGCAGACCTTCGACCAGGGAGCGACTTGGGACCACCTGACGCACCTGCCGATCCTGCAGTTCTATGCCATCGGCGTCGACGACCGCACGCCCTACCACGTCTACGGCGGCCTGCAGGACAACGGCACCTGGCGCTTCCCGATCCACGGTCCGACCAGTGCCGGGATCGAAGCGCTCGATGCGGTGCGCATCGGTGGCGGCGACGGCTTCCACGTCGTCGTCGATCCCTCCGACAGCGACATCGTCTACTCGGAATCGCAGTTCGGCGGCATGTCCCGCCAGAACCTGCGCACCGGGGAACGCAAGTCGATCCGTCCCCAGGCGCAGAAGGGCGAGCCGCCGCTGCGCTTCAACTGGATGACACCGATCGTGCTGTCGCCGCACTCGCCGCACACGGTCTACACCGGCAGCCAGTTCCTGCATCGCTCGCGCGACCGAGGCGACCACTGGCAGCGCATCAGCCCGGATCTGACCACCAACGACCCCGACAAGCTGCGCGGCGACGTGCCGCACTGCACGATCACGACGATCGCCGAGTCCCCGCACCGGCAGGACCTGCTGTGGGTCGGCACCGACGACGGCCGCGTCTGGTGCAGCCGCGACGGTGGCGGCCGCTGGAGCGAACGCACCGACCGCTTCCCGCGCGACGTGCAGGGGCTGTGGGTGTCGCGCATCGAAGCTTCCCCGCACGACGCCGACACCGCGTTCGTCAGCTTCACCGGCTACCGCGAGGACATCCGCACCGCCTACGTGTTCCGCACGGACGACGGCGGTGAGACCTTCCTGTCGATCTCGCACGACCTGCCGGCCGAACCGGTGAACGTCGTGCGCCAGCACCCGCGCAACGCCAGCGTGCTGCTCGTCGGCACCGAGATGGGCTGCTACGTGTCGATCGACGACGGCGCCCACTGGCATCCGCTCGGCCACGGCCTGCCGCGGGTCGCGGTGCACGATCTGCTCGTGCACCCCCGCCATGCGCACGTGCTCGTCGGCACCCACGGCCGCGGAGTCTTCGCGCTCGACGCGGCGGCGCTGGAACGCTTGACGCCGAATGCCGTGCGTTCGCCGCTGCTGGTGTTGCCGCCGAGCGACGGTGTGCTGCTGCGCTCGCGCATCGACCGCGGCTACACCGGCGCCCGAGGCTGGCGGGTGCCGAACCCGTTCACCGCGCCGACGTTCCACTACGTGCTGGCCCATGACAGCGATGAGCCCGTCAAGGTCGAAGTGCTCGACGCGACCGGGGCCGTGCTGTGGCGGCACGACGGCCCCGGCGAGGCCGGCTACCACGAGGTCGTCTGGAGCAACCCGCGCCGGCGCGGCCGCTTCGGCGCCTTCGGCGGCCAGCGCAATCGGGGCAGCCGCGGCCCGCGGCCCGGCACCTTCGCCGTGCGCATCTCACTCGGCGGCAATGCGGAGACGCAGGCCTTCACCGTGCACGACCGTCGCCAGGCCTCCCCCGTGTTGGGCTCGAACCCGGCCGGCGCGGAACGGGACGCCGGCCAGCGGCGGCCCTGAGCCCGCCGTCGGGAGTGCGCATCTACGTTGCCAACGAGGCGACGCACGTCGA
>DRKG01000104.1 GCA_011051855.1 bacterium
GATCTCGCTGGCGCGCGGGTTGACGGCGGTCACCGGGAGGCCGTGCTGGGCGTAACAGCGCAGCACCTTGTTGCCGTACTTGTCGCGGTTGCTGGAAGCGCCGACCACCGCGAACGCGCCGACGGCGAGGAAGCGCTCGACCTTGTCGCGATCGCTCACCACCGCTCCTGCCGGCCGAGGTTGCGCGGCGGCTCATCGGCGTTGGCGACGTGCCAGCCGGTCCAGAACGCCAGGCGCGCGATGCGCTGCATCTTGTCGCCGTCGAGCTTGTCGGCGTGGTCGGTGACCTGGTGGTAGTCCTCGTGTTCGCCGTTGCAGAAGAACACCACCGGGATGCCCTTGCGCGCGAAGTTGTAGTGGTCGCTGCGCATGTAGTACTTGTCCCCCGACGTGAACTTCATCCCGAGTGCTTCGCCGAACCGCGCCGCATCGCGCACGATCGTCGAGTACTTGGCGTGCCGGAAGCTCGGCGTCACGGTGACCTCGTGGGGACCCGACTCGGGGCCGCTGCGGCCGATCATGTCGGTGTTGAGGTCGGCGACCAGCTTGTCGAGCGGCCAGGTGGGATGGTCCGAGAAGTACTGCGAACCCCACAGCCCGAGTTCTTCACCGGACACCGAAAGGAAGACCACGCTGCGGCGCGGTCGTTGCCCCGCACCGGCGTAGGCACTCGCGATCGCGAGCAGGCCCGCCGATCCCGACGCGTTGTCGTCGGCGCCGTTGAACACATCGCCGTCCATGCGCACGCCGACGTGGTCCATGTGCGCCGAGTAGACGACCGCCTGCTCGGCCAGTTCGGGGTCGCGACCGCGCAGCACCGCGACCACGTTGCTGGCGCGCGCGTGCTCGTCGTGCACGACCTTGAGCTGGACCTCGGCGTCGACCTCGTCGGCCGCGGCGGGGCGTTCGCCGCCGGCCAAGAACTCGCCGTAGGCCGCCGGATCGATGCCGAGTCGGGCCAATACCTTCTGGCTGGCCGGCACCGACAGCACCATGGTCACGCCCTTGCCGCCGCTGCCGAGCTGGCCGAAGCCGCCCATGCCGGCATCGGCACCGGGAAAGTTGGCCTCGACGCGCGCCTTGCCGGGCGCCACGGCGACGTAGTTGAGCACGTCCGACAGGCCGATGCGGTCCTCGTGCTGCAAGAACAGCACGGCCTCGGCGCCGGCACGGGTCAGGTTGCGCGCGGTGCGCCCGAGTCGGCCGAGCACGCCGAACGACATGCCGAACTTCTGCTCGACGGTCAGATCCTTGCCGACGCGCCCGCGGGGCGCCTTCAACGCGACCACGGCGATCCGGCCGCGCAGGTCTTCGCCTTCCTCGAGATCCCGCCGAGCGCCGCGGGTGCGCCCGAAGCCGCAGAACCGCAGGGTGCCGCGCACGTCGACGTCCATCTGGCGCGCCCCCAGCACCGCGTAGCCGGTGCGCAACACATCGCCGCCGATGGTCAGCGCCGAGCCTTCGGCGACGTACGTGCGCTTGATGCCGTAGTGCTGCAGGTAGGAACGCCCGCCGCCGTCGGGCAGCTCGTCGCCGAGCGGTTCGAGACCGAGCCGTTCGAAGTGCGCCGCAATGTAGCGCGCGGCGGCGGCCTGTCCCGGAGAACCGGTCAGCCGGCCCTGGAGGTCGTCACTGGCGAGGAACGTGGCGTGCGTGAGCAGCTCCTTCTTGGTGATGGTCTCGATCGCGGCCGGCGGATGGGCCTTCGGTCCGGACCAAGACGATTGCGCCGCCGCAGCGGCAACGAGCAGGAACGTGGGAAGCAGACGCGGAACGGGGTGCGAAACGGACATGCGGTGTTGGTGGTATCGAAGGCCGGGCGCGGCGACAATGCCGGGGGTGCCGCGCGGAGTAGCCGACACAGCACCGCAACTGTCGCGAGCCAGACCCCGCCACGCCAGCAACATGCCGAAACGTCCGTTCGATCGCCGCTCGTTCCTGCTCGCAGCCGGCGCGGCACCGCTGGTCCCGCGGCTCGAGCACCCCGGTGACAAGGAGGATTTGGCCGCGTTCGGGCGATTGGTCGGGATCGAGTTCCGCGCGGCCGAGTGCGCCCAGGCCGAAGCGACGCTCGGCCACCTGCGTGAGGACTACGCCCGCCTGCGCGCGCAGCCGGTGCCGTTCGAACTGCCGCCGACGGCCCACTTCGACCCACGCCCGCCCACCGGCCACCCGGCGGCAACCGGCCGCGTCGCGGTCGAGATCCCCCGCGACGTCCCGCTACCGACCGAAGAACGCGACCTCGCGTTCGCCACCGTGCTCGAACTGGCGAGCCTGCTGCGCCAGGGCGAGGTCACCTCGCGGCAGTTGACCGAACTGGCGCTGCGCCGCCTCGCCCGGTTCGACCCGCAGCTGTTCTGTGTCGTCAACAGCCTCGGAGCCGAGGCCCTCGCGCGCGCGGACGAGATGGACCGCGAACTCGCCGCTGGTCGCGACCGCGGCCCCTTGCACGGCATCCCCTACGGTGCCAAGGACCTGTTCGCCTGGCCGGGTGCGCCGACGACGTTCGGGGCGGCACCGTTCGCCGAGCACCACTGGGATCTGCGCGCCACCTGCCTTGCGCGGCTGCACGAGGCCGGCGCCATCCTGGTCGCGAAGTTGTCGCTCGGCGCGCTCGCGATGGGCGACCTGTGGCACGGCGGCCGCACCCGCAACCCCTACGACCCCGAACGCGGCAGCAGCGGCTCGTCGGCAGGCCCGGCGAGCGCGACCGCCGCCGGCCTGGTGCCGTTCGCGCTCGGCACCGAAACCCTCGGCTCGATCGTGTCACCGTGCCGCCGCTGCGGCGTCGGCGGTCTGCGGCCGACGTTCGGCGCGGTCAGCCGGCACGGCGCAATGCCGCTGTCGTGGACGATGGACAAGGTCGGCCCGATCGCGCGCTCGGCGACCGATCTGGGCGTGGTGTTCGACGCGATGCGCGGCGCCGACGGTAGCGACCCGGCCGCCCGCGACACGGCGTTCACCTGGCAACCGGGCGGCCCGCTCGACGGCTTGCGCGTCGCCACGCTGCGCCTTCCCGGCTGGCCTGGCAGCGAAGGCCACCGGGCGTTCGTCACCTGGCTCACCGAACGCATCGGCAAGCCCGCCGAGCGGTCCCTGCCGGAGGCACCGTACCGGTCGCTGCTGCTGATGCTGCACGCCGAAGCGGCCGCCGCGTTCGACGAGTTCACCCGCCTGGGACTCGACGACCAGTTGCCCGGCCAGGATGCCGGTGACTGGCCGAACCAGTTCCGCAGCGCGCGCACCATCCCGGCGGTCGAATACCTGCGCGCCAGCCGCTTGCGGACGGAGCTGATCGCCGCCATGCACCGCACCATGCAGGATGTCGACGTGCTGGTCGCACCGACCCACGGCGGACCGACGTTGACCGCGACCAACCTCACCGGCCACCCGACCCTGGTGCTGCCGATCGGCCGCAGCGCCAGGCCGCGCGACGACGGCCGCCCGGAGGTGATCGCGCTCGTCGGCCGCATCGACGGCGAAGGCGCGCTGCTGCAACTCGCCGAGGCGTGGCAGCGCGAGACCGATTGGCACCGCGCCCGTCCGACCCTCACCGACCAATGATTCCTTACCGCCACCACGGCTGGCTCGCGTTCGCCCTGTTCGCCGTCACGCTGATCCTGTTCGCCCGTTGCGCCTCGCCGCCGCCGGCGCCCGACACAGCCGGCACGTCGATCCTGGTCGCCGGCACGCCGTTCGACATCGGCACGCGCGTCGTCACCTGGCGCGAACCCGATGGCTACAGCGCCTACCGCGAAGGCAAGCACTTCGACACCGACACCGACACCGAACCCGATCACCAGCGGCGCTACGGCGAGCGGCCCGGCAACCCGCAGACCCTCGCCGACGTGCAACAGGTCGTGCACCAGTTCGTCGTGCACTACGACACCTGCGGCACCTCCCGGCAATGCTTCAAGGTGCTGCAGGACGTGCGCAACCTGTCGGTGCACTTCCTGCTCGACGTCGACGGCACCATCTACCAGACGCTCGACGTCAAGGAGCGCGCCTGGCACGCCACCTACGCCAACGACTTCACCGTCGGCGTCGAGATCGCCCACCCCGGCGCGTTCCCGCAGCCGATGAACGCGGCGATGCGGCCGTGGTACGAACGCGACGCCGACGGCTGGCGGCTGCGCTTCCCCAAGTGGATGACCGAGACCGGCATCCGCACGCCCGGTTTCGTCGGCCGCCCGGCACGCCCCGAGATCGTGCGCGGCGAGGTCCAGGGCAAGGTTTGGCACCAGTTCGACTTCACGCCCGAACAGTACCGCGCCCTGCCGAAGCTGATCGCCGGCCTTGCACGGGCGCTGCCGAGGCTTCGCATCGAAGCGCCGCGCGACCGCCGGGGCCAGATCGTCAACCACGCCCTGCCCAAGGACGTGATCCGCTCGTTCGAAGGCATCGTCGGCCACTTCCACGTGCAGCCGAACAAGCAGGATCCGGGCCCCGCCTTCCAGTGGGAACGCGTGCTGCGCGCGGCCAGAGCGCAGTGATCGAGCCCTGGATCCTGCGGCCGATCCGGCCAGCCGACGATGCCGCCGTCGCCGACGTCATCCGCGACGTGATGACCGAGCACGGCTGCACCAGCGCCGGCTTCGCGCTGCACGATCCCGAGGTCTCGGCAATGAGCGCCGGCTACCGCGGCGACGACGCCCGCTACTACGTCGTCGAACACGCAGGCCGGGTGCTCGGCGGGGCCGGCTTCGCCCGCCTCGCCGGCACGTCCGCGGCCGATGGAACCTGCGAGCTGCGCAAGATGTACTTCCGCCCCGAGGCGCGCGGGCACGGCCTCGCCCGGCGACTGCTCGCGCTGCTGCTCGACGACATGCGCACCGCCGGCTACCGCCGCTGCTACCTGGAAACGACCAGTTGGATGGCGCGGGCGCAGCACCTCTATCGCCGCGCCGGATTCGTCGAGCAGGCATCCCCGGAAGGCGCGACCGGCCACCACGGCTGCGATCGCTTCTTCGCCCGCGAACTCTGACGAATCGCCGGCAACCGGCGGCGAATCCGCCACTAGCCCGATCTGTGCACGAACCAACACCCCCGGCACGCACCGGAGGCACTGATTCATGCATAGATCGGGCCAGATCCGGACGGCGAACTGCCGATAACAGCAGCTGGAGACGGCCTTTCGGCACGCAACGCCACTGCTATGGACATTCTCGACTACGGTGCTGCCGCGGCCCTGCCGGGCTGGGCGATCACGATCCTGACCGCGAGCGCCCTGCTCGCCCCGCTGTTCTGCGCGTGGCGGCTGTGGGCGGTGACGCTGGTCTGGGCGGCCACGGCGTGGGCATTCGGCTGGCCGATCTGGCTGCTTGCGGCGCTGTTCGTCCCGCTCTCGGTGTTGCTGTTGCCGCCCTTGCGGCGAAGCCTGCTCAGCGACCGCATCCTGGCGTTCTTCGTCGACAGCGGCTTCCTGCCGCAGATCAGCGACACCGAACGCGAAGCGATCGCCGCCGGCACGGTTTGGCTCGACGCCGATTTGTTCTCCGGCCGGCCACGACTCTCCCGGTTGGCCACCGCCGACTACCCGGACCTGGACGAGGAGGAACGCGCATTCCTCGAAGGGCCGGTGCAAAAAGTCTGCGGCATGACCGACGACTGGCAGGTCTGGCAGCAGCGCGACCTGCCGGCCGAGGTCTGGGACTACCTCAAGCGCGAGCGCTTCTTCGGCCTCAACATCAGCAAGGAATACGGCGGCCTCGGCATGTCCGCGTCCGCCAACAGCGCCGTCGTGCAGCGCCTCGCATCGCACTCGCTGCCGTTGGCGATCACGGTGATGGTGCCGAACTCGCTCGGTCCGGCCGAACTGCTGTCGCACTATGGCACCGAGGAGCAGAAACGACGCTGGCTGCCGGCTCTCGCCGACGGCAGCCAGGTTCCGTGCTTCGCGCTGACCGAACCCGGCGCCGGTTCGGATGCCGGCGCGATCACCGCCAGCGGGACCGTGTTCCGTGCCGAGAACGGCGAATTGATGCTGCGGCTGTCGTGGAACAAGCGCTACATCACGCTGGCCGCAGTGGCGACCGTGCTCGGCCTCGCCTGCAAGCTGCACGACCCCGAGAACCTGCTCGGCAAGGGGCCCAACCCCGGCATCACCTGCGCCTTGATCCCGACCGACACCCCGGGCGTCGTGCTCGGCCGCCGCCACGACCCGCTCGGCGTGCCGTTCTACAACTGCCCGACCAGCGGCCGCGACGTGATCGTGCCGCTCGAAGAAGCGGTCATCGGCGGGGCAGCGGGTGCCGGGC
>DRKG01000105.1 GCA_011051855.1 bacterium
CCGGCCTGACCGAGCCACCGCCCGCCGCAAGCCGATGCCGAACGTCAGCGTCACCAGCACGATACTGCCGGCGATCCAGAACGGCGCACTCTTGCCGATGCCGTCGAAGGCCGTGCCGTAGATCAGCGGCGCCAGCACCCGCACCGAGCCGGCGAACGACTGCTGCACGCCCATGTACATGCCGCGGTCGCCCTGCGGCACCAGCCGCGACAACAGCGCAGTCAAACAGGGAAACGTCAGCGCCATGCCGAGCGGGTGGAAGGCCAGCGCGAACGCCAGCATGCCGAGCGAATCGACGAACGGCAGCAACAGGAAGGCCGTCGCCAGTGAGAAGATCCCGATGCGCGAAACCCGCACTTCGCCGAATCGATCGACGGCGCGGCCGAGCAGCAGCACGCGCACGAATACCGACAGGGAGCCGATGTACATGAACACGTTGCCGATGCCGTCCTTGCCGATGCCCAAGCGATCGTCGAGGAACAACGCCAGCAGCGGATTGATCGCGTGGGCCGTGCCGATGGCGAGCGCGTAGATCAGGATGATGCGCGACGTCGTGCGGCGCGGGTGCGCGAACACCTCACGCACCGCCGTCCGAATCGGCGGCCGGCTGCGGTTCTTCGGCTGGCTCGTCGCGCTTTCGGCGAGATAGCGGCAGGCAAACGCCGCGTTGAGCAGGCACAACGAGGCGGCAAGCACGCCGGGCACGGCAGTGCCGAGCACCATCGTGCCCTCGCCCGGCCACAGGTCGACGTCGGCCAACGCCAACGACTTCGAGCCGAGATAGGGGCCGAGCGCCACACCGAGGTTGGTCGACGCCGACAGCCAGCCGAGTGCGCGCGCGCGCTGCTGCGGTTCGACCGAATCGGCGACGTATGCCTGGATCACACCGACCAATCCGCCCCCAGCACCCTGCACGACGCGCGACAGCAACAGCAGCCACAGCGAATCGGCGAAACCGAACAACAGGTAGGCGATCGTCGACGCGCTGAGGGCGACCATCATCGCCGCGCGACGACCGTGGCGATCGGAGAACCGCCCCCAGGACGGCGCCGTCAGCAACTGCGCGACGGTGAACGATGTCACCACGAGGCCAGTGAGCACACCTTCGTCGACCGGCAGGCCGAACAAGGTCTCCCCGTTCTCGTGGAACTGCTTCACGTAGAACGGCAGCAGCGGCACGACCAGGAACAGCCCGGCCATGTCGACGAATGCCGTCATCATCAGCACCAGCAGGTTGCCCGGCACGCGGCGCAGTTCTCGCCCGAGCACGACCACCAGCGCGACACCGATCCACGGCATCACCTGCTCGACGATCGTCAGATCGACGGATGCGCTCGCCGCCGGCATCGTCAGGCCTGCGCCTCGCGTTCGGGCAAGGCACCGGCCGAAGCATCGAGAATCTCGCGCTTCAATGCCGCCAAATCGAGCAGATCGCTGTGCAGTTTGCGCACCAGCCGTTCCTCGGCGTCGGGCTCGTCGAGCCACATCGCCGCCGCACCCACGTGCCCGGCGCGATGCGGATCCCGCCCCAGCCCGTGCCGGACGAAGTCCGCCAGCAGCGCGACCGGCGCCGGGTAGATCGCCGCCGCCTTCAGCCGCTTCTGCAGGTCGACGAAGCGAGCCTCCAACGACGGGTCGGCCTCGCGCGAGAACGCATGCTGTTCGTGCCAGCGGTGCAGCGCCTCGCCGAAGTGCAGCAGCGGCGTGCGCTGCGGCAAGCCCGCGGTCAGCTCGCGGAACGCGCGCCACTCGTCGCTGTGCGACTCCGGTAGCGCGAACGAGAACTCCCCGTCTTCGCTCGCCGGATGCAACAAGCCGAACGCCAGCACCCGATCCGCATACGGGTCCGTCAGCAGGTGCACCAACGCCGCGCGATCGAGCCGTTCGGCGCGCGGCCGCGCCTCGACCAGCGGCTTGCCGAGCAACGTCACCTGTGCGCTGCGGCGCAGCCGCCGCACCAAGGTCGCATCGAGATTGCCGCGCGCGCGCGGTCCGTCCGGATGGAAGGTCGCCAGATCCTCGACGCTGGTGCAGCCCGACTGCTCCAGAATCGCACGCGCGCCGTGGCTCATGCCGTGCACCAGCGAGAGGTCGCCGCGCTCGCGCAACTGCGGCAGGCAACGCTGGTCGTGATAGCACGTGCTACACGCCATCTGCAGGAACGGGCGCGAGCGCCCCGGCTCGTCGCGCAACCGCCGCAGCTCAGCCACCACCTCGTCACACGCAGCCTCGTAGTCGGCGATCGCGAACCGTTCCTCGCGGCCATCCTTGAGAATGATCGCTCCCTCCGCGGGCATGCGCCCCTGCAGTTCCGCGAGCAACTGCGTGTAGAAGACCACTTGCAGGATCTGATCGCCGCGCGTCTGTCCCGACGTCTTCACGTCGAGCACCTCGTAGTGGTGCTCCCCGAGATCGGAGCGCCCCTCGCGACGGCGCAGCAGATCGGGCAGGCCGAGCCGGTCGTCACGGTGCAGCACGGCCTGGTGCACGAGCTCGACCCCGCGCGCGAGCAGTTCCCGCGTCGCCGCGGCCCCGGCCTCGAAGTCGCGCTCGGGATACTCCGGTTGCACCGCGTCGAGCTTCGCCACGTAGTCGTCCTCGAAGTCGCGCCCGCGCTTGGCCGCGAACTCCTCCCAGGGGTGCGGCGCCCGCCGTTCGGAACGCGGCAGGTGCAGATCGAGCGCCGCCAGATGGGCGCACTTCGCGAACGAATAGACGTGCGTTCCGGTGATGCGACGCTCTTGGGCCACGGATGCGGCAGGAGTATCCGGATTCGGGGCCGTCGGTGCGAGGCTCGATGCCGCGATCCCAATGTGCAGACCGGCCCCCGTGCGGTTCACCGAGCACGGCGGCGAGTTCCGGGCGTCCATTGACCCGGGCAGCACGTTCGGTCACACTGCAGTATGTACTGCGAGGCAGGAACGTCCGATGCGACTCCGACCGAGCCGGAGACGGCAACCACCGAGCCGGCACTGACCGGTGCCCCCGAGGCGCTCCGGCCGGCGCTCGAGCGCCGCGGCTTCGCGCAGCTCACGGACGTGCAGCGCGCGGTGGCTCAGGTCGACGACGGCCGCCGTGACCTGCGCATCTCGTCGCGCACCGGGTCCGGCAAGACGGTCGCGCTCGGCTTTGCGCTGCTCGAACGTCTAGTCACCGATCAGGCTGCGGGCCCGACCACACTGCTGATCGCGCCGACGCGTGAACTGGCGATGCAGGTCAAGGACGAGCTGTCCTGGTTGTTCGCCGACCTCGACAGGGTGCGCTGCGAAGTCGTCACCGGCGGCACCAACCTCGAACGGGAACGCATCCGCCTGCGGCGACGGCCAGCGGTGCTGGTCGGCACGCCGGGCCGCCTGCTCGATCACGTGCGCCGCGGAGGGCTCGACCTGTCGTCGGTCGGGCAGCTGGTGCTCGACGAGGCCGACCAGATGCTCGACCTCGGCTTCAAGGACGAACTCGACGCCATCCTCGAACACCTGCCGAGCGAGCGGCGCACCCACCTGGTGTCGGCGACCTTCCCGAGAGCGGTGCTCGAACTCGCCGACCGCTTCCAGCGCGACGCGCTTCTGGTCGAAGGCTCGGCCAATGGCGAGGCGCACACCGACATCGAGCACGTCGCCTGTCGCGTGCAGAAGAACGACCAGCATCGGGCCATCGTCAATCTGCTGCTGCTGTCCGGCGAAGAACGCACGCTGATCTTCGTGCGCACGCGCGAAGACACCACGCGGGTCGCGGACCAGCTTGCCACCGACGGCTTCGGGGCCCTGCCGCTCAACGGCGATCTCGCGCAGGCTCAGCGCACGCGCACGCTGAACGCGTTCCGCAACGGCACCATCCGCACGTTGGTCGCGACCGATGTCGCCGCGCGCGGCATCGACGTGCCGGACGTGACCACGGTGATCCACGTCGATCTGCCGATCGACGGCCCCACCTACGTGCACCGCAGTGGCCGCACCGGCCGCGCCGGGCGCAAGGGGCGCAGCGTGATCCTGGTGCCGAAGATGCGTGCCGGGCGCACGATCCGCCTGTTCCGTGAAATCGGTATCGAACCGCGCTGGACCTGGCCTCCGACGGCGGCCGCCGTGCGCAAGAAGCAGCTCGAACGCGCCGAAGCGGCGGCGATTGCCAGGCTCGACGGCGCTCCAGCGGCGACGGCAGAGCTGCGCGCGGCCGCCGCGAACCTGCTGCGCGAACGGGATCCCGTCGAAGTGGTCGCCAACCTGCTGGCCGAGTCGGCCGGCGTGGTCCGCGAACCGTTCGACCTCGTGCCGCCGGCGAAGGCCGAGCACACGGCACCGCGACCCGAACGCGGCTTTGCGCGCTTTCGCATCAACTGGGGCACCCGCGACGGTGCCAACCCACGCCGGATCCTCGCCCATGTCTGCCGCCGCGGCGACATCGCCAGCAACCTGGTCGGGTCGATCGCGATGCAGGCGAATGCGAGCACGTTCGAGGTCGCCGAAGCCGTCGCAGCCACCTTCGCCAAGCGGGTGCAGCGGCCGGACCGGCGCGATCCGCACCTGGTCATCCAGCGCGAAACGTTCCGCACCCCGCACGCGGGCGGCTACCGCGGCGCCACCCGGACCAGGCAGTCGAGGTAGGCCGCCCCGAGCCCGATGTCGGTCGGGCGCGCGGCGATCAGCACATTGGCGCTGTGGCCACGGCCGAAGTGACCACCCTTCGGCATGATCGCGACGTCGGTGCGCTGTTGCGGATCGCGTCGCAATACGGCCTCGAGCTCGCCGTGCGCGCTGAACACCCGCACGACGGCACCGTCGGGCACGTCGGGAAGCACGTCGGGATGCACCGTGATCC
>DRKG01000106.1 GCA_011051855.1 bacterium
GTGGCAGTTGGTCCCGAAGCGATGCTGGCGGTGCTGGTCGACGAGGTCAAGGCCGAGATCGACGCCGAGCCCAGCCGCGTGCCCGCCCCGCCGCAGCCGGGTCTGACCAAGAAGCAGCGCGAGGAGATGGCGTCATACATCGACGAGTACACCGACGGGCCCAGGCCGGGCGGCGGCATGTTCGCCGGCTACAAGCCGACTCCGGGTAGTCCGCGGCCGAAGACCGGCACCGGCCGGCGGGTGAACCTGGAAGGCAAGCCGCTGCCGTTCTCGAGAATGAAGGGCGTCGACGGCAATGACGTCGACTTGACCAGCTACCACGGCAGGCAGCGGGTCATGATCGTGGTGTTGCGAGGGTTCTTGGGCGAGGTGTGCTGCTACTGCATCGCGCAGACCAAGGCGCTGGCCAAGGCGCGCAAGAAGCTCGAGCAGGCGAACGTCGAGGTGCTGGTGATCTATCCGGGCGAGAAGGAGAACGAAGAGGCGTTTCGTCGGCTCTACGAAGAGGAGTTCGGCGAGGGGCCTCCGCCTTACCGTGTGTTCTATGACCCCGATCTCGAACTGGTGACCAAGCTCGGCATCCAGGGCGACCTTGCTTCGCCGACGACGTTGGTCATCGACGAACAGGGCATCGTGCGTTACGCCTATGTCGGTGAGCATCGTGCCGATCGGCCGGCGACGAATGCCCTGATCAAGCTGATCGAGGGTATGAAGTGAGCGGCGCGGCGAACCTGCCGGAATTGCCGGGAGTCACTCTGCTCGGCGAAATCGCGCGCGGTGGCATGGGGGTCGTCTACAGCGGCCGCCAGGACTTCCTCGACCGCAAGGTCGCGGTCAAGTTCCTGTCGGTCGAGCTCGGCGGGGAATCGTTCCAGAAGCGATTCCAGCGTGAGGCGAAGATCCTCGCCGGCATCAGTCACCCGAACATCGTGGCCTGCCATATGGCGGGCACCACGTCGGACGGGCAGTCCTATCTGGTGATGGAGTTCATCAATGGGCCGAGCCTGAAGGCGTGGATCGGCTCGCACGGGCCGGTTGCACCGATGGCGTCGCTGCGCCTGGTGCGCGCGGTCGGGCAGGCGCTCGGACACGCGCACCTGTCGGAGATCATCCACCGCGACGTCAAGCCGGAGAACATCCTGCTCGAGCCGGTCACGTCGACGGCGCTCGACATCAACTTCCCGTATACGCCGAAGCTGGTCGACCTTGGTCTGGCGCGCATGACGCACGAGCAGGTCGGCGCCGGGTTGACGTCGCCCGGGTCGGTGATGGGGACGCCGACGACGATGTCGCCCGAGCAGTTCGACGACCCCGATTCGGTCGACTTTCGCAGCGACATTTACGGGCTCGGTTGCGTGCTCTACGAGATGCTGGTCGGCAAGCCTGCGTTCCGTGACGGCAAGTTGAGCGACATCATCGTGCGCAAGCGCCAGCCGGTGGCGCCGAATCCGTGCGAGGAGAACCCGCTGCTGCCGGCAGCGCTCGGCGCGTTCGTGCAGCGAATGCTCGCGAGCGATCGGCTCGATCGACCGGACAGCTACAAGCAGCTCGATCGCGAGATCGACGAATTGCAGCAGGTGCTGATTCGGATGGGCAGCCGGTCCGACACCGTCGTCGGCGCGGCCGGCGAAGACCCGGGCGCGACGGTTGCGAGCGTCGGCCCGGCCGGCGGCGGCGGCGATGGATCGAGTGCCGGGTTGCTGAACACCGGTGAGTTGGACTTCCTGGCCGAGGGCGGCACCGTCGGCGCTGGCGATTCGACTGGGGTGCCGACCGCGTTCCGGCAGGAACTCGAGACGGGGCGGACGGTCGCGCGGCCGGAGGCTGCGGTCGTGGCAGAAAGCACGGGCGAGGGAGCCGGCGAGGGCCGCGGCCGCCTGCTCGCCATCGCGGCTGCGGTCGTGATCCTCGGCGGTGCTGGCGCGTTCTTTGCCCTGGGGGGTGACGGCGACACCGATGGCGGCGGCGACGACGCAACGGACGGCAACCGCCCACCCGAGGTGCAGGCGATTGCCGGTCCGCTCCGTGTCGGAATCGACGAACCGTTCGAGCTGACTGCCACCGCGAGCGATCCCGACGGGGACGAGCTGGCCTACCGATGGCGGTTCCCGCGCGATTGCATGCGGCCGCTGTCCGATGACGACCAGGCCACGATCCGTCTGCAGGTCGACGACGGCCTCACCGGGACGCGGTTCATGGTCAGTTGCATCGTCAGCGATGGTGGTGGCCGCCCCGGGGTCGAACGGCACCACACGGTCACGCTCGGTGAGGTGCCATCTCAGACGCCGTTGATCGGGTTTCGTGCCCGTCCCGACGAATGGCGTCGGGAGGGCAACTGGGCCGCGCTGCAGGACCCGCTCAACCCGGCCGCATCCGGGCGCGCGAAGGGCAAGGGGGCCACGCTGCAGCGGTCGCTCGGCGCCGAGAGCTACTGGGAATGGCGTGGCCGCATCACTCCCAGCGAAGACGAGGACGGCCACGGCATTGCGTTCGTCGAGATCGAGTTCGGCGGTGATGGCTACGCGATTCGCTGTGAACGCCGCGAGGGCGAGTCGGCCGAGCCGAAGCGCTGGACGATCGAGTTGTTGCAACGCGCGGGTGCGAACGATTGGCAACCGTTGGCCGAGCCGGTGCGCAAGGAGTGGCAGGAGCCGGCCGGTGCGAACGAGATCTATCGTGCCTACTACGTTATCCGCCGCGAACGTGCGCGGCTGCGCTTCGCGCTCGGCAAGATGACGCAGGAGCCGCCACGCGTCGGCGAAGAGCCGCCCGAACCCTCGTTCGCCCCCGAAGCGACCTTCGCCGTCGACTTGACCGACGCCCAGCAACACACCCTGGATCGTGCCGGGACCCTGACCTTGCGCGCCAGCCAGGGGCGCAGCGAGTTCCTGCTGACCAGATACTGACCGCCCCGCAGAAGGATCTGTCGTGGCGCGATGGCGGCGGCGTGCACAGATTGGCACCGCGGCCCTTTGAGTCGGAGGATGGAATGTCGCACTCAGGTCGGATACACAGTTGTGTCAGGGGCGCCCAACTCTTCGCAGTGGTGTAATACCGATGTGATGCGGAAATGGCATTGCCATCTCGATGTTTCGACAGGTGTATTGAAGTGCGAGTGCCGGCCGCAATCGTCGTTCTCGTCGTCGGCTTGACGCTGGTAGCTTGGTTCACGTTCTCGGATGCCGGGGGTGCTGGTTCGTGCATAGATCGGGTTAGAACGACCAGTTCACGCTGACCGAGAACCAGATCGGGTCGTCGTCGAAGATGCCGACGGCGTTGAACCAGCGGTCGATGCGGCGGTTGATGATCGCCGAGCCGTGTACGCCGGCGGTGATGTCGGTGTTGGCATCGTAGCGGTAGTGCAGTTTGGCGTAGCCGCGCAGGTCGGCCCAGCCGCTCTGGTCGATGTCGTAGAGCCAGTTGGCCTGGCCGGACGTGACGTAGCCGAGCGAGCCGTCGAGCTCGACCCAGAACTGGTCGTCGATCGGGAAGTCCTCGCCGATACCGGCGCGGTAGTAGGACGCGCGCACCTCGTCGAAATCGTAGTTCCAGGTGAAGTAGGGGCGGGCGCCGAGCACGTCGGCGCTGACCGTCATGAACACTTCGCTGGTGCCGCCGCGTTCTTCGCCGGGGCCGCCGCGGCCGTCGTTGGCGAACTCGAGGCCGTTGGGCAGGTTGTAGTTGAACAGGCCGACGACGACGTCGACGCCGTCGACGACTTGCCGCTGGTAGGTCGCGACGAAGTCGATCTCGGAGAACCTGCCGCCGTGGCCGCGCGGAAACCAAGCGTCGCCGTTGTCGTCGGTCAGGTCCATGTTGCCCTTGGCGGTGAGGCCGATCGTGTCACCGGTCGTCGTCGGCAGCGACACCGACAGGTTGGGCTGGAACACCGGCGCGTCGACTTGGGTCATGCCGCGGTGCACGAACTTGCTGGCGAACGTGCCCCCGATGCCGACGCCGGGGCGCGCATCCTGCGGCACGAAGCAGCCGGTCGAGGCGACGCTGACGAAGAGGAGCAGGGCGGCGACGCGGGTGTTCATGCAGGTCCTGGGGACGGGAGCCGTGGTCGCGCGAGTGTCGGCGGCTCCGTTGCGCAATGCAACGATGTGCAACCAGGTGGGGTGTTGCCGCGTATGCTCGCCGGGCCGTCCGGACCCCGCTGCCGATGATCTCCACCTGCGCCCGATTGTCGCCTACCCTGCTGCTCTTGGGCTGCGTGCCGGTCGGTGCCAGCGGTCAGGTCGGCTATGCGCGGATGAAGGTCGCCGGGCAACTGGCGCTCGATGCGGCCGGCAACCAGGGCTCGATCGAACAGGGTGTCGATTCGGCGTTCGGGCTCGGCCAGGGCGAAGGCTCGCCCTACTACCGCGCACAGGTCGACTTCGGCGGTCCGGTCGTGACGGCGTCGGCCTTCTGGCTGCGGGACTCCGGGCGCGGCGAGCTCGCCGATGCGTTCGGGGGGTTCGCCTCGGGGACGAGCGTCGCCAGCCGGCTCGACGTGGCCGTGGCCAAGATCGGTGCGAGCTACGACTTCGATCTCGGCCTGGTGAAGGTCTCGCCCGGCGTGCTGTTCGACGTCTTCGCCCTCGACTTCTCGGCGCGCGAGCTGACACTCAACGGCCGCGAGGAGATCGACGACATCGTGTTCGTGCCGATGCCGGCGGTGCGCGCCGAGAGCCGGCTTGGCTCGTTCGCCGTCGTCGCCGAACTCGGCGGCATCGCCGCGAGCGGCAGCGGCGACAACGAGGGGCGCTTCTTCGATGCCGAGGCGATGCTCGAATGGTCACCTCTGCCGCTGGCGCACCTGTTTGCCGGCTACCGGCTGCTCGACATCGACGGCAGTGGGCGCTCGGGAACGGAGTCGTTCGCCGTCGACCTGCAGATCGAGGGCTGGATGATCGGTGGCGGCGTGCGCTTCTGAGGCCGGGCGAACGGGCGGCCTTCCCGGAATCGCCGCTGGCGCCGCCGGGCGCGGCGCGCGATGCTCCCCTACATGATGGCGAAGCACCTGCGCTGGATCCCGCTCCTGCTCCCGTTGTCGTTCATGGCGTGCGTCGGCCAGACCTACCACGTCGAAGTCGGCCCGACGTTCGCGCGCGCGCGCGGCGTCGTCGCGCTGGCGAACAGCTCCGGCTTCTTGCCGGTCGCGAACAGCCTCGAAGACGACATGGGGCTCGGCGAGTCGGAGGCAGCCCCGCGCATCGCGGCGTCGACGCGCTTCGGCGACCACCACGTCCGGCTCAGCGGTTTCTACATCGACACCGAAGGCTCCGGGGCGCTCAACCAGGACTACGGCAACATCCTGGCCGGGACCCAGGTGCAGAACACGCTCGACTTCTTCGCGATCGCGGGCAGCTACAGCTACGAACTCGAACGCGAGGAGAACTACCGCCTCGCGGTCGGCGCCAAGCTCGCCTACTACTCGCTGGACGTCACCGCGCGCTCCCCGGGCGGCCGCGAGCAGGTCGAGACCGACGCGCTCGTGCCGATGCCCTACATCGAGGGCGAGTACTACTGGGAGGATCTGACGATCGGGGCCAACTTCGGCGTGATGTCGGCCGACCTCGGCGATGCGACTGGACGCTATTGGGACGGCGAGGCGTTCGCGCGCTATGCGATCGACGATCGATACGACGTGCGGGTCGGCTACCGCTACCTGCTGCTCGACGGCTACGGCCGCGCATCGTCGCGCGACTTCGACGCCGACCTGACGGTGCAGGGCGTCTACCTGAGCGCCGGCGTGCGCTTCTGACCCGCCGCCGCGATTCGGCTATCGCGGCACGAACGTGAGCGTGCGCCCGAGCAGCCGGCGGCCTTCGTCGGACTCGGCGAATGCCAGGAAGTCGAGCGCCTGCTGGTCCGGCTGGCCGGATGTGACCAGTTGCAGCGGGATGCCGAACGGGTAGGTGCCGTAGCCGAACGCGGCCGGCGTCGGCGGCGTCCAGCCGATCTGCACCAGTTGCTGGCCCGGCTCGCGCGGCTCGGCGGTGATGCGCACGATCGCGATCGCGTCCGGGTGCTGCAGCAACTGGTCGACGGCGTGGCGCTCGCTCTGGACGGCGACGCAGCGCGAGGCGAACCGGTCGCCCGGGATCAGCACCCGTTCTGCGCGTTCGGCGAGCGCTCCGTCGCTGGGCACGACGGCGGTGATCTCGCCGCCCTCGAAGCCGAGCTGGCTCCATTCGGTGGCTGCGCCGGTGAAGATCTGGCGCACCTGCTGGGGGGTCAGCGACCGCACATCGGAATCGGGCGCCACCGAGAGGGCGAACAGCTCCACGCCGATCTGCGTTTGCCGCAGGCCGGCTTGGACTTCGCGTCGCGACAGCTTGCCGCCGATCAGGCCGAAGTCGGCGCGCGCCAGCATCATCAGGTCGACGGTTTCGCGATCGGTGCACGCGACCGTGCGGCACTGCATGTCCCGCAGGGTCGATCGGTAGGCGGCGATCAGATCCGCGTCGCAGCTCGACCGGGCGTTGCGCCCGATCGCGACCACCTGGATCTCGGGTTCGGCCAGCGCGCTCCGGGTCGGGGCGGGTTCGCCGATCGGCGCCGCCGCCGCGTAGGGTGCGGCGAGGGGCTCGTCGATCAGTTCTCCGTGCGCGGGTTCGACGAACTGCGCGGCCGGCTGGATTTCGGGCGGTGGGGCCGCGCGCAGCAGTTCGCGAGGGTCCGGATCCGCAGCGAAGTCGATCGTGCCCGCCGCTATCGTCAGGCTGGCGAGGGCCACTGCGCTGAAGGCGACCGCCAGGCGCGCATCCGTTGTCGGCAAACTGTGCATTCCCATCTCCCGGTGCCTGGATATCGGGCATCCGTTCCGGGACGCGTCGAGGAATGCGACGGCCGAGCATCCATAACCTCCTTCGCAACGTATGGTTGTGAGTGAGACAATCGAGCCCGGCGGCTCAAGGCGACTGGTGGGCCAAATTGGCCCGATTGATCGACAGCCAATCCGCGCTACACCTGACCCCCGTGGCAGGTCTGCTTCCCGAACTGCAGCGCGACGGCGACGTGCCGCTCGCCGACCAGATCGCCCGGTTCTACCGGTGCGCGATCGAGGATGGGCGCGTTGCCGCTGGCGACCGGCTGCCGCCGATTCGCGAGCTGGCTGCGGCCTGCTCGGTCACGCGCGCGACGGTGCAGGCGGCCTACCGGCGATTGCAGGACCGTGGGTTGGTCGAAGGCGCGGTCGGTCGCGGCACGGTGGTGTTGGCCGGGGGCGTCGGTGGCGGCGGCGGGGCCGGCGGTTCGCGAACGCTCAGTCCCTACGCCGAGGCGGCGCTGCGCCGCATGGCGATGCCGGGTGCCCCGGCGCTGCCCGATGGCCACGACGCGGTCGCGAACTTCGCCGAGCTGGCGCCCGACCAGGGCTTGTTCCCGGTCGACGAGTGGCGGGCGGCGATGGACGACGTGCTTCGGCGCCAAGGACGGCGCCTGCTCGGCTACGGCCACTCGACCTTCGGTCTCGAGGAACTGCGCGGGCTGCTCGCGGCGCGCGCCCACGCGAGCGATCCGGCGCTGACGGCCGCCGACGTGCTGGTCACGGCCGGGGCGCAACAGGCTTTGGACCTCGCGTTGCGCACGGTCTGCTCGCCCGGCGACACCGTCGTCGTGACGACGCCTTCCTACCACCACATGCACGGGCTCTTGCGGGCGCACGGCCTGCAGGTCGCACAGGTCGCGTTCGGTGCCGACGGCCTCGATCTGGCGCAGTTCGCGCGCCTGCTGGCGCGTCCGTCAGTTCGGTTGTGCTACCTGATGCCGACGTTCCACAACCCGACCGGGCGCACGCTCGATCTCACCCAGCGAAGGCGTCTGGTCGACGCCCTGGCGGGAACCGACGTCGTCGTCGTCGAGGACGAATACCAGCAGTCGCTGCGTTGTCGCGGCGAGGCTCTGCCGAGTCTGCGCTCGCTCGATCCGCGCGGCCGCACGATCACGGTGTCGACGGTGTCGAAGGACCTGTTCCCGGCGTTGCGCATCGGCTGGGTGGCCGGTGCGTCCGGCATGTTGCAGCCGATGGCGGCGGTGAAGCGCTTCATGGATCTCGAGACCAGCCCGCTGTTGCAGGCCGCCCTGGTCGAGTTCATGCGCCGTGGCAGCCATGACCGCCACCTCGACGCCGTGCGCACCGAGTTGCGCCGGCGGCACGAGGTGTTGCAGGCGGCGTGCGCCGAGCACCTGCCCGACGGCTGCACGGTGACCGACCCCGACGGCGGCTTCGCAGTGTGGCTGGAGCTGCCGGCATCCGGTCAGGGCGAGCAACTGGCCGACCTCGCCGCCGAACGCGGCGTGCGCGTCGTGCCCGGTAGTGCGTTCGACGTGGACGGCGCGCCATCGCGCGGGGTGCGGCTGTCGCTGACGCGCGCCGACCCCGAGCAGATCGAGCGCGGCGTGCGCGTGCTCGCCGCCTGCATCCGCGAACTGCTGCACGCCAACGTCGCGACGCAACCGTTCTTGTAGCCCCTTCCTCCCTTTCTCTCCCCCAGCCCCCGACCATGGCCAACCACCATCCCATCCCCCAGGTCCCCGGCTTCACCGCCGAAGAACTCGTCAGCAAGATCGGCTTCTGCGAGCAACTGAAAGGCGGCGTCATCATGGACGTCGTCGACCCCGAGCAGGCGCAGATCGCCGAGGAAGCCGGCGCGTGCGCGGTGATGGCGCTCGAGCGCGTGCCCGCCGACATCCGCAAAGACGGCGGTGTGGCGCGGGCCAGCGATCCCGACATGATCGCCGGGATCCAGAAGGCGGTCAGCATCCCGGTGATGGCCAAGGTGCGCATCGGCCACTTCGTCGAAGCGCAGATGCTCGAAGCGATGGAGGTCGACTGCATCGACGAGAGCGAAGTGCTGACGCCGGCGGACGAGGAGTTCCACGTCGACAAGCGGCCGTTCAAGACGCCGTTCGTGTGCGGCTGTCGCGATCTCGGCGAAGCGCTGCGGCGCATCCACGAGGGTGCCGCGATGATCCGCACCAAGGGCGAGGCCGGCACCGGCAACGTCGTCGAAGCGGTGCGGCACATGCGCACGCTGATGAACGGCATCCGTTCGCTGCGCGGCCTCGATGGCACGATGCTCGCGAAGAAGGCGAACGAACTGCGCGTGCCGGTCGAGCTGGTCGCCTGGGTGGCCGAGAACCAGAAGTTGCCGGTGCCGAACTTCTCGGCCGGCGGTGTCGCGACTCCGGCCGACGCGTCGTTGATGATGCAGCTCGGGGCCGAGGCGGTGTTCGTCGGCTCGGGCATCTTCAAGTCCGGCGATCCGGCAAAGCGCGCGCGCGCGATCGTGCGCGCAGTCACCCACTACGACGACCCGAAGGTCTTGGTCGAAGTGTCCAAGGGACTCGGCGAACCGATGGTCGGCATCAACCTCGACACGCTGTCCGAGGAAGAACGGCTCGCGCGTCGTGGCATCTGATCGGGATCGTGTGACCTCGCCGCTCGTCGGCGTGCTCGCGCTGCAGGGCGACTTCGCCGACCACCAGCGGTCGCTCGCGGGGTTCGGGTTGCGCACCCGCCAGGTGCGCACGCCGGCGGAACTCGACGGCATCGACGCGCTCGTTCTGCCGGGAGGCGAGAGCACGACGATGTTGCGCCTGCTCGCCGTCGAAGGCCTGTTCGGGCCGCTCGGCGAGGTGCTGCACCGAGACATTCCCGTGCTGGCCACCTGTGCCGGCCTGATCCTGCTCGCCGACCGGGTCGAGAACCCGGTGCAGCGCAGCTACGGACTGTTGCCGATCACCGTCGTGCGCAACGGCTACGGCCGGCAGTACCACTCCGGAACGTTCCCGCTCGAGTCCGACGTGCTGCCGTCGGGAACGACCGGCACGTTCATCCGCGCGCCCCGCATCACCGCGGTCACCGGCGACTGCGAGGTGCTGGCGCGTCGCGACGGTGATCCCGTGCTCGTGCAGAAGGGGCGGTTGTTGGGGGCGTGCTTCCATCCCGAGTTGGCACCCGGGCACCCGGTGACCGCGCGGTTCGCCGGGATGGTCGGAGCCGACCGGGGAACGGTTGGCGGACGCACGGAAAGTCGGGTCGCGGGTAGCGGGTTCGCAGTTCGCGACGTACCGTTCGGCTGATGACCGACCCCGTCCGCGTCGTCTCTCTGGGACTCGGCCCGATCGGCCAGGCGGCTGCCAAGCTCTTGCTGCAGAAGAGCACGCTGCACCTGGTCGGCGCAGTCGACGTCGATCCGGCCAAGGTCGGCAAGGATCTGGCCGACCTGCTCGATCTGGGGGAGGCGACCGGCGTCGTGGTCGAGAGCGACCTCGGCGCGGCGCTCGCGCGCCTGCAACCGGACGCGGTGGTGCACTGCACGTCGAGCTTCCTGCCCGTTGTCGAGGAACAACTCCGCACCTGCGTCCAGCACGGGGCGAACGTGGTTTCGTCGACCGAGGAGTTGCTGGTGCCCGACCATCAGCACGCGGAGCTGGCGCAGGCGCTCGACGAGGCGGCTCGCGCCGGCGGCGCGACGATCCTCGGCACCGGCGTCAATCCGGGCTTCGCGATGGACTTCGCGGCGGTGGTGGCGTCGGCGGTGACCTTCGACGTGACCGGCGTTCGCTGCACGCGCGTGGTCGACGCGGCCACCCGGCGCGAACCCTTGCAGCGCAAGGTCGGCGCGGGCCTCAGCAAGTCGGAGTTCCACAAGCAGTTGGATACCGGCCGCTTCGGGCACATCGGGATGCGCGAGTCGGTGGCGCTGGTCGCGCGCGGGCTCGGCTTTGCCGTCGACAAGATCGAGCACACCGTCGAGCCCGTGCTGGCGCCCGAGGACCACAAGACGCCGTTCCTGTTCGTCAAGGAGGGCGAGGTCGCCGGCATCCGCAACCTCGGCTTCGGCTACCTCGGCAAGCGGCGGGTGATCGAGCTCGACCTGTCGATGTACGTTGGCGCGCCCGACCCGCACGATCTGATCGAACTCGAGTCGGTGCCGCCGATCCAGATGCGGTTCCCCGACGGCATTCCGGGCGATCAGGCAACCGCCGCGATCTTGGTCAACAGTCTGCACGGCGCGGTTGCGTGTGCGCCCGGCGTGCGCACGGTGCTCGAAGCGCCCGTGCCCCGGATTGCCCGTTGAGGGGCTGCCGCCGTATGCTGGCGACGTGAGTTCGATCCTGAGGAGGCCGTCGCTGGCCGTCGCCGCTTGGGCCGCGCTCGTCCTGGGCCTGTTCGCGTTGCGCGGAGATCTCGGCATCGTGTTGCGGGCCAAGGGGCAGGCGACCGCCGAGAACGTGGTGGTGCGCGACCCCGAGCCGGTCGTCGTGCGACGTCGGGATGCCGCCGTGCGGCTGCCGCGCGCCATCCGCAGTGGCCGCGTGGTCGACAGCATGGGTTACCTGCTGGTCGGTGCCGAGGTGGTGCCCGAGGTCGGCGATCCGGTGCGCACCGACTCCGAAGGGCGTTTCACGGTCGAACTGGTCGCAGCGCGAACCAACGACCTGCTGGTGCGTGCCGAAGGGCGCCAGAAGAAGTGGCTGCGCACGACTGCGATCGGCCCGGATCCGCTGGCGATCACCTTGCCGCCGTCGGCGCCGTGGGACGGCGCGCCGTCGCCACCGCCGTCGGCGCCCCACCTGCGCGGAGAAGGGCTCGTGCACGGGCCCGATGGCCGGCCGCTCGCGAACGCGTTCGTCAACGCCGTCGGCAGCGACTGCTGGGGGCGCACCGACGACATCGGCCGCTACGAATTGCCGTTGCCGTCGGCGAGCGTGACGTTCGCAGTGTTCCAGGCCGGCGGCGCCAACAACGTCGGCGGGTTCGCGGCGCGCTCCCGCCCATTCGTTGCACCGCGCCCGCGCGGCATCGTACCGTTGCCGGATCTGATGGCGGAAGCTGGCCACGCGATCCGGGGTACGCTGCGCGATGCGCACGGCGCGCCGGTTGCCGGGGTGCCGGTCGAGGTGCGTGGGGGCGGCGTGCGACGCCTGGTCGAGACCGGGAGTGGCGGCGCGTTCGCCGTCGAAGGTCTGGTCAGCGGGCCCTACGTAGTCGAACCGTTCGCCCATCGCGGTGCGGTCGGCAAGCCGGTCGCCGTGCAGATTGCGCGCGAATCGCTGGCCTGCGATCTGCAACTGCAAACGGTCGCGGAGGCAGTGCTGCGCGTGGTCGACGAAGCCGGCGCCGCCGCGGCCGAGGTCTGGGTCGCGTCGAGCCTGTTCGGCCGCCGTCGCGGCGTGGCACAGGCGGACACCGCGGGCATGGTGCGGGTGCCGTTCTCGTCGGCGAGCGAGTTCGACGTGCGGGCCGGAGACAACTACGCGCGCTGCGTCGTGCGCTCGTTCGACGCCGCCGCCGACCCGGCGACGCTCGTCATCGCGCAACCGTGATGTGCTGTCTGGCTGCAGGAGCGCGCAGATCGCGCTACTGCGTCAGCATCACGCCGCCATCGCTCAGCCGGTAGCCGGCCGGGGATCCGTCGAGTACGGCGCCCTGGCAGACCACGAGGAAGCCCGGCGAGGTCGGCGGGATCGCGAAGCTGTCGCCGGCGTTGCCGAGGGCGTCGGTCAGGAACGCGTTGCCCGGGACGATCGTGCCACCGAGGAACAGCGAGCAGCCGCTGGCGACGGGAGTGCCGACCGTGTCGAGTTGCAGCGACCAGAAGGTCGCGCCGATCGAGGCAGCCGGCGCGTTGCCATAGGCGAGGGTGACGGTATTGCCGCTGGTCGCCGGGCCGGTGACGAGGAGCTGCAGCGGTGAGGTCGTCGGGCAGCCGGTTCCCCACGAGCCCGTGTCCCCGGGCGCCAGGTAGGTCACGCTCAGCTTCGGGCGCTGGCTCGGCGACGAGGCTTCGCGAGTGAACACCTTTGCAGCCGTGCTGGCACCGAGTTCGTCGTCCTTGATCAGCCAGCCGAAGTTGCCGGACGGCGTGTCGAGGAACGACTGCACATCGGCGACGAGCCCGGGCAGCGAGCCGGACGAGAACGCGCCGTTCGCCGGCAGCGTCATGGTGAAGCTCGGTGTCGGTGCGAAGTCGCCGCCGGGATTGGCCCAGAACGCCGACGGGAAGTCGGTGTGCAGCCAGGTGACGTCGCCGGCTTGCGCTGGGCCGCCCGCGCCCTGGCCGCCGGGGGCGACCGTCGTGCCTTCGCTCCAGTCCTGCGCGACGAGGTGCACGAACACCGGCGTCGGCAGGCCCGACGACGTGTTCTGCACGGTCAACTGCAAGTCGGCGGCCAGCACCTGCGCGCCGGCGGGGATCGCGCCCACTACGTCGAAGTGCAGCAACGCGCGGCGCGGCTGCGGCTGGCCGGTCATGCCGGCGAACATCGCGCTGCCGCCGCCGTTCGCCAGGTTGCCGGTCGTGCTTGCGTACAACGTCGCATCGCGGTCGGCGGGAATGGAGACGGTCGTCTGCGCCGGCAGCCAGGCGGTGACGACGGCGATGAGGGCGAATGGTCGAATCATCGGGGGTGTCATAGGGTGAACATCAGACCCGCGTTGCTGAGCGAGAAGCCGAGCGGCGTCGCATCGATCACGGCGGCTTGCACGACGATCAGGAAGCCCGGCGACGCGGGCGGGATCGCGAGTTGCGAGCTGGCGACCCCACCGGCCGGTACCACGAAGGCATCACCGGGGATGATGTTCGACAACGGCAAGAACGTGCTGCAGGCGCACGTCGGCAGCAGCAGGGTGCCGATCGGATCGAGGTCGAGGGCGAAGAAGCTCGCGCCGATGCTCGGAGCCGGCGCATTGGTGTAGTGGAACGTCACCGTAGTGCCGCCGACTGCGGCGCCGGACGGAGTCAGATCGAACGTGCCCGTGCCGACCGGCCAACCGGTGCCGTAGACGCCGACGTCGCCGGGCATCATGTAGGTGATGTTCAGCTTCGGTTGCATGCCGGCGGCTTCGCGCGAGTTGCAGCGCCGGGCGGTCGACATCTGCAACTCGTCGGTCTTCAGCAGCCAGCCGAAGTTGCCGGCCGGGTTGTCGAGCCAGTCCTGCACGTCGGCGACCAAGCCGGGCAGGGGTTCCGTGCTCACCTGGCCGATGCCCGGCAGGCCGAACGAAAAGCTCGGCGTTGGGGCGAAGTCGCCACCTGCCGTGGCCCAGAACGCGTTCGGGTAGTTGGTGTGTAGCCAGGTCGCTTCGCCCGGCGCCGACGGGCCGCCGGCGCCTCCCTGACCGGGGGCGATGACGGAGCCTTCGCTCCAGTCTTGGGTGACGCGGTGGGCGTCGGTCTGGATCGGCAGGAACGCCGACGATTGCGCCGCGAACAGCTCGAAGGTCGCCGACACGATGCGCGCACCTGCCGGCACGCTGCCGGCGACGTCGAAGTGCACCAGCGCGCGGCGCTTGGCGCCACCGCCGTTGAAGCCGACCCGGCCGATGAAGATGCCGGTGCCGGCGCCGTTCGCGAGCGAGCCGGTCGGATCCTCGTAGAGGGTCGTGTCCTTGTCCGCGATGAGGGAGATCGTCGTCTGCGCGGACAGGGACATGGCGCAGGCAGCGAGGGCGAGGAGCCGGAAGGAGAGTTGGACCAGGGTGCGGATCATCGGTGTGTGGGGTTCGGGAGGTTGGGTTGCGGCGATTCGCTCACCAAACGAGGGTCGATCGGAATGCGCGGCTCTTGCTGGCCCGAAAGATCGTGTGGTGCTCTTCGCCGGGCATCGGTTCAAAGAGCATCGTAACACTGGGAAGTGCGGCGTCGGTGATCGCCCGCGCCAGGTCGGCAGCGAAGGGGGCGATGTCTTCTTCGTTGGCCGAGGTCAGGTAGAGCCGCAGGTCGTGGCCCCGGCTGGCCTGCAGGTGGTGAGCGGCGCGGCGAACGAGCGCATGGTCGTCCCACCAGAGGCTGGGGCTGATGGCAATGTAGCGGTCGAACAACTTGGGTTCGCGCAGCATCGTTTCGATCACGAACAGGCCTGCCAGCGATTCGCCGACGATGGCACGCTTGCCACTGCAGCGGAATCGGCGCTCGATGCACGGGATCAGTTCGTCGCGGATGAACTTGCGGAACGCGGCCGAGCCGCCGACGACCGGGGCGATCGTGCGGTCTTGCGAGACTGTCGTGGGGCCAGTCAGGTCGCGGCAGCGTTCGGTGTTGGGAATGCCGATGACCAACATCGGGGGGATGGAGCCGTCGGCGATCAGCGATTCGATCGTCGCGACGATGTGCGGAAAGTCCTCGTGCAGGCCGCCGTCGGGCATGTAGAGCACGGGGAAGTGCGCCGCACGGTCTTCGTGATACGCGTCCGGCGTGTAGATGTTGATGCGGCGCTCTTCGTCGAGGGCCGCGGAGTCGAGCACGATGGACTCGTGACGCGGAATCGGATCGCCGGTGCGCGTTGCGCAACCCGTGAGCGCCACTGACCTTCCCCCGGATCAAGAGCTGACGGAGCTGCGGGTGAGCGAGGAGCGGTTTCGTTGGTGGGTCCCGGTAGATTGCGTGGATGCGCGACCGTGATCTCTACGCTACGATTCTCGGCCTTGAGGCTCCGTGAAAAGTCGTCGACGTCGACCTGGATGCGAAACTCAAGCTAGTTGCCGTGAAGGTTGACGCTGAGGGTGTGAGTTCCGGAAAGTCTGACTCGTGTCGAAGCATCCTTCCTTGAGCTGGCGGAACCGCCTACCGGACTTGAGTCACCCCGGTTCGACCGATGAGTCATTCGAGGCGCGCGAAGTGTCGCTGATGACCTGGGATCCGAGCGCCCGGACGACTCTACGAGTCAGCCCTTCGCATTCCCCACGGCCCCCCTGTCGTCCAAGGTATATATACCTTGGACGACAGCCCGATGCGAGTTTAGCTTGCTGAACCGGAAGTCGCGCCCCGGCAGCATCTTGCGTCTGCCGGACTCGCCGGTTGCTCCATAGGCGCCACCAAGGTATATATACCTTGGTGGCGACCATGGTGATTCCATCCCTCAATCGATCCAAGCACGAGATCCTCAGCCTCGTTGGCAAGGGCGCCACCCGTGTGTTCCGAAAGGCAGATCTAGCCACTCTCCTCCGGGAGAATCGGGATCGCTGGGGACTCGCCCAGAACGTCAGGTTCGCCGACTTCCTCGAGTTCCTGACCACCGAAGGACAACTTGGAGAGGTCTCTCTTCCGTCGGAGAGCGACTACTCCCCCATTCGCCGCTACGTGTGGGGTGACATCACCCCTTTCGAGCTTGCCCTCGGGTTGAAGGAGGGAAGCTACCTCACCCACTCGACCGCCGTCTTCCTCCATGACCTCACGGAGCAGATTCCGCAGACGATCTACGTGAACGCGGAGCAATCCCCGAAGCCGAAACCCACCGGTGAGCTCACCCAAGAGTCTCTTGACCGGGCTTTCCGCACTCACCAACGGTCGTCTCGCTACGTGTTCATCCACGAGCGGAACCGGTTCGTCATCCTGAGCGGCAAGAACACCGGTCGATACGGTGTCGTCTCGCTTCCCGCACCCGATGGCCGAAAGGTCCAGACGACAGACCTTGAGCGCACCCTGGTCGACATCGTTGTCCGCCCTGCCTACGGAGGAGGCGTTCACGAAGTGCAGGCAGCCTTCCGAGCTGCCTCCGATCGACTCTCGATCTCGAAGCTCCTCGCCACCCTTCGAGCACTCGACTACGTCTACCCGTACCACCAGGCTCTTGGCTTCTACCTCGATCGCTCTGGGGTGCCGAGCAAGCGTCTCGAGAGGCTTCGGAAGCTGGGTGTCGAGTTCAACTTCTACCTTGCACACGGCATGAAGAACCCCGCCCTCGACTCGTCATGGCGAGTCTTCCACCCAAAGGGGCTCTAGCTTCCGAATCTGGTCCACAACGAACTCGAAGTAGAAGCCGTAGTCCCGAGGCCTTCCAGCCGGGATCGAGTTGAGCACCGTTGCCCACTCGGCTTCGTGAAAGTTACGGTACTTCGGGACGTGTTCCAAGAGCTGTAGAGGTACGCTCTTTGTCTCGAACACGGCTTGCACCATCTCGTGGACCGAGGCCTCCGACAGTTCCACCCGGCCTTCCGTCAGTAGCGCGTGGATGTCGTAGAAGTCGCGCGCTCGCGGAGCAGGGTGTGCGCGGTGGCCGTACTCCTCCATCTGCTGACAGATCGACCTCAGCTTCTCGGCCGCGATGAGGTTCGGTGTGTAGACCTGGCACGAGAAGCTTTCCTCCACGACCTTCTCTTCCCGGTCTTTGCAGTACTCGAACTTGCTGATTTCGATCCGGAACTTCCGTTCCGACTGCATTCCGTCGCTGACTGGAAGCGCCTGTCTGCGGAGTCTCTCGATGTCATCTGAGAGCCGGCCCCAGAGCCCCCTGGTGGCGAGCTTGAACTCGGCATTGTAGCCGCCCCACCGCTTGTTGAACTTGTCACTTGGCTTGGTCGGCCTCGGCGTGAACCGCTCATCGAAGACGACCAAGTCGTGCCGGGCCAGGTGAGCCCGGAGTGCCGCGAAGATCCTACGGCCAAGTTCGTCCGGATCATCGGCGTCGGCTTCCATCGAGTAGTCGATGTCCACCGATGCTCGCAGCCCGATCTCGTGGACGAGGGCGAGAGCGTTTCCGCCCTTCAGAATCAGCAGCTCGAAGAGCTCATCGTCTGCGGCCAGTGCCGTGATGATCTGGCGCCGAAGCCATCTGAGTTCTACGTCCCGCACGGTTCCCCTGCCGAATGCATCGTCCTGGCATCAGATCACTGTCGATCTCTACCGGCAACGGTTGTGCAACAGCTTGTTGTGCAGATTCACGAGGGCACGATCGCACGCTCGCCTCGGTATGGGCAAGGTCTTCGCTGCTGCTCGTGCAAGTGGCCCTTGCACAATCGAGCCCTGAGTAGACCGCAGCGCGGATCTCCTCGCGGCTGTCGTCCCGAACAACGCGGAACCGGAGCAGCGGCAGCCCGGCGCGCAGCTACTTCTTCTTGCCGACGATGAACACCTCGCCGTGCCCGATCTCGGCCAACGTCTCGAGCAGCGTTTCGTTCGCTTCACCGAGACCGACGCAGTGAATGCGGATGCGGCGGAACGCGTTCTGCCGCACGAGATCCTGGATCAGCCAGGTATCCATGTCGGCGGCACGAGGGCGGTGGCCGCTTCCCGTGAAGGTCGGAAAGCTGGCGTACGGGCCGGGGTAGTTGATACGTGGTGTGCGCGCCGCCGCGATGCCACGTTCGACGTCCCGCATCACGCGGCCTTCACCGTAGTCCTTGTCGTTGATGTCGAAACCATCCCAGTTGGGGACCCCGTCCGACAGCAGGAAGACCGTGTCGCAGCCTTCGATCAGCGGCTTCGGCGCGACGTAGCTCGGTTCGCCGTTCGGTCCGCGCTTGCCGAGCGAGAACGCGACGCTCATGCCGAAGTGCAGGCTGGTTTCCCCGCGCAGCACCATCTGACCCTGCTTCCTGCCGGCGGTCGCCATCGTCGCGTTGATCGAGTCGAGTTCGGCCATCGCGCGCTTGACGTTGGCCGGGGTCGCCTTGACCAAGCCCTTGGTCGCGTCCAGCGTGCCGGCGTCGGTGCCGAACCAGACGATGCTGAATTGCTTGTCCTTCGGCAGTCGCGACAACGAGATGCGCAGTTGTTCGCGCGCGAGATCCCAGCGGGTGACGATCTTGTGCCACGGCAGGTCGCTCTCGTCGAGCGCCATGCTCTTCTTCTTCCGCTTCTTCTTCGGGCCGGTGATCGGACCCTTCGGGCGCGCGCTCGGCGAGATCTCCTTGAGCATCGAGTCCGACATGTCGACCACGTAGCAGAAGCGCTCTCCTTCGGTCTCGATGCCGAAGAAGCGCGGCTTGACGACGGTGTGGGTGCTCTTGGGTCTCTTCACCTCGCCGCGATCGAGCAGTTCGAGCCATGGTTCCGGGTTCACGAACTGCGCCGGGCCGTTGAGGATCGTCTGCAGGTGCCGCGCCATCTGCACCTTCGCGCTGTGGCTGAGTCGGACGTCGGCCGCGAGCAGGCTGATGTAGGCTCGCAACGCCTTGCGGTAGCCGTCTTCGTTGACGCGCGCCTTGTTGCGCCGCAGGGCCCCGGTCATTGCGCCGAGCAACAGCATGCGGTCGCCCGGCTTCTTCGGGAACTCGACGCAGTTGGGCACGACTACGGCCGCCAGATCCGGCCGGCTCGAGTCGCCGATCGCGAGGATCGCCGCCGCCCGCTGGTAGGTCTTCTTCGCGCCGGTGGCGATGCGCATCGCGTTGCGCGCGTCGACCAGGGAGATCTCGTTGCGCAGCGTGTGGTACCACAGCCAGGTGTCGACCGGGTCGTCGAACTTGCGGCGCATTTCGGCGAAGCGTGGCACGAACTGCTCGTCGCGGAAGAAGCGGCCGAACATCGAGGCCAGCGTGTAGCGCGAGTGCTCGGGGTAGTCCTTGGCCTTGGCGTAGTCTTTGGCGAGTACGGTCAGCGCGTCCGGTGAACCGGTGCGGGCGAGCGTTTCGCGGCCCGAGGTGTGGTACTGGAACGGCAGCCGGCTGAGGCATTCCTGGTAGCGGGCCAGCGCCTGGTCGTAGGGCATCGGCTCCCCGCGCTGTTGGGCGATGGCTTCGCCGACGAGGGCGCCGGCTGCGAGCAGGGACAGGCTGAGGAGACGGTTGCAGCGAACTCGAACCATGGTGGTGCGCGAGAGGAATCGGCGAACTCCGGGGCC
>DRKG01000107.1 GCA_011051855.1 bacterium
ACGGTCGCCTGGTGATCGAGTGCACGACGCGCGGCGGCGGCTTCGGCGAAGTCGAGCTCGGCTACGTGTTCGCGCCGTTTCGCGTGCGTGATGGCGCGGGGCGGCCGCTGCTCGGATTGGCCATCGGCAAGCGTCTGCTCGAGTTGCACGGCGGCGACGTCTTCGTCAGCAGCCCCGATGCCGGCTTGTGTCGTTACCGCATCGAGATCGCCGCCCAGCCGGCCGCGCACGCGCTGTGGATCGATCCTTTGCAGCCCGGCCGTGTGTTCGGGCCGGTGCACGCCGGCCGGGTCCTGTTCGTCGGCCGCAGCGAGCGTGTCCCGGCGCGCTGTCGCGGTGCTCTCGAGCGCGCCGGCTACCACGTCGAGCAGGTCGCATGCGAGGAGCAGGTGCTCGCGCGGATCGAGGGCGACGTGCAGCGCTGGAGCGCAATCGTGCTCGATCCGACCTGTCGGCAGGAGACGCTGTTTGCGTTCGTCGATGCGGTGCGTGCGACCGGTTATCGGGCCCTGATGTTCCTGCTGGTCGAAGACGGCACGGAATCGTCGCGGTTCGTCGCCGGAGTCGACCAGGTGCTGCATGCGCCCGATGGCTCGCGGTTGCTGGCGGCGCTGCGACGGTTGCGCGCTACAACGAACGCAGGAACGCCACCAGTGCGCGCTTGTCCGCCGGGCTGAGGTCGAGCGGCCGCACGCGGCGGTCGAGGTGTCGATTGGGGTTGCCGCCGCGCGCGTAGAACTCGACCACCGTTTCGAGGTCGGGCAGGGAGCCGTCGTGCATGTAGGGGGCGCTCAGGCGCACGCCGCGCAGGGTCGGGGTCTTCCACGCGCCCAGATCGCCGGGCTCGCCGGTGACCTCGAAGTGGCCGCCTGCCGGCTGGCCCGCGACCAGGCCGATGCCGGTGTTGTGGAACCGTTCGTCGGTGAACAAGGGTGGTGTGTGGCATCGCCAGCAGCCGCCCTTGCTCTCGAAGATCCACTGGCCGTGGCGCTGCTCCTTGGTCATCGCGTCGGCCTCGCCGCGCAGGAAGCGGTCGTAGGGAGCGTCGCCGGCGACGATGCCGCGCACGAACGTCGCCAGCGCACGGCGCAGGCCCTCTGCATCCGGGGCGCGGCCGAATGCCGCCGTGAAGGCCTTCCAGTAGCGGGGCTGCGCGCGCAGGCGCCGGACCGCTGCGTCTACCGAGGAGCCCATCTCACGCGGGTCGGCGATCGGTTCGAGCACGAACTGTTCGAGCGTCGCCGAGCCGCCGTTCCAGCGTTGCCGGGTGCCGTAGCCGCGGTTGAACAACACCGGGGCGTGGCGCAGCGCGCGCTGGCCGGCGATGCCCGGCGGCAGCGGGTCCGGGTGGGCGAAGCCGGATGCCAAGAGGTGGCAGCTCGCGCACGACACGCTGCCGTCGCGGCTGAGCGCGCCGTCGTGGAACAGCCGGCGGCCGAGTTCGAACATCGCCTCGCTGACCTCGTAGGCCGGCAATGGCATCTTCGGCATGCCCGGCAGCGGCGTCGTCAGGAACGCGAACGACGGTGCGGGCGGCGTCGCCACCGGCTGCCGGTCGGACTGCGCCGCACAGAACGCGGCGCACGAAGCGAAGCAGAGAAAGCGGAGCACACGCCGATGCTAACCCGATCTATGCATGAAGCGGGGTCCCGGGTGCCTACGCTGCGGCGTGCCAGCGGTCCCTGCTACTGGTATTCGAAACGTAGCACCGGGGCGATGTTCGGCGTCGCGCGGCCCGTCGCCTCGGCGGGGTGCCCGGTGATCAGAGCCATGTCCAGGGCCGGCATCAGCGATGCGACGCTCCATTCGATGGCATTGCTGGTCGCCATCTCGCTCCAGTCGAGCCACTGCGTGGTCATCGTGTAGCCGAACACCACCGGCGACGCCGGGATCTTGATGGTCAGATGCGCCTTGCCGCCTTCCCCAGCATAGGCCGGGTCCGGATCGGGCAGGAACACCGTCGGCATGAGCATGTCCAGGCTGTTCAAGTGCAGTTCACAGCTCGGCGACGCCGCCGGGAGGCCGGTGAGCCACAGCGGAACCGGATTCGGATTGCGCACGCCGAAGGCGGCGATGGCGAGTCCGTAGGGAGTGCCCTGGCCGAACACCTCGAGGAAACCGCCGGCGACCAGGGAATGCGGGGTGAGGAAGGCCGATTGGCCGGTCCAGCCGAGGTAGGAACCGCATCCGCCGCCGAGATCGGTCACCGTTCCACCGAAGGCTTCCGCGACCCCGTCCGCCGGCCACCAAGGGAGGTTCTGGCCGGTAACGGGCGTGCCGACGATGTCGATACACAAGGTGCCGCCGGTGTAGTGGAACGGCG
The DNA here is from genome assembly GCA_011051855.1 of bacterium. Taxonomy (GTDB): domain Bacteria; phylum Planctomycetota; class UBA1135; order UBA1135; family UBA2386. The sequence continues at coordinate 2,324 of DRKG01000107.1, forward strand.
TCGCGAAGGGGATCCTGACGGTGTTGGCCGGCGACCAGCTCACCGCGGGTCCGGGGGAGGCCGGCGAGGTTGCTACTGCGACGGTGCCGGTGAATACGTTCACCGGCGAGGTCCCCGCATTCACCGCATAGGTAGGCGAGCAGTCGAGCGGATTGGTGGGGGTGATCGAGAGGTCGACGGCCAGATCGACGGCGCCGCCCTGATAGACCCGATTGGACGCGGACCGCCGGAGCTCGATCGCCTGGATGCCGTGGCCGACCAGTGCCGTGAGGTGCGAGGCGCCGACCAGGATCTGGTGACGGGAAGGATCGACGGACCCCGGAATGGCGCTCATACGATTCGCATCGAGCGCGGCGTATTGCGCCGGCACCACCGCAACGGATTGTGCCGTGGTGGCGGCGGCGAAAGATAGGGCCAGCACGGGCAATAGGATCGGCTTGTCCATGACCATGATTCGCGGCGGTCGGGGGGAGGGGGTTGGAGGAAGAAGAGTCAGATCATGGGGCGCCGCAGCCACCACGAGGTGGGAGCCGCAATCGCACCCCGAGGGGTATCACGGGGCCGAGCCGATGATCTCGACGAAGATCAGTTTGCGTTTCAGTCCCTCGCCAATGGAAACCTTGACGAGCATTCCGCCGGTGGCTCCTGCCGGCACCGGAAACGTCACCTTGCCATCTGCCGGAACCGGGTATCGGATGGAAGGTCCGCCGATCGAGACATCGATCTCGCTCGCGTTGCCGCTCACCTCGACCGTGATCGTGCCGCCTTCGGGAGCGGTCGCTGGACCTGTCAGTTCGCCGCCTTGCATGATGGTGTCCACACCAATGGGGTTTCGGGATATGCAACCACGGATCGGTGATCAGCGAATGCGCGCGAGTTCCGGCGCGAGGGCCCGCAGCCCGTCCGGGCAATGGCCGACACGATCGATGAGCTGCCGCAGCCAAAGGGCTTTGGCCCGCCGGTTGGCCGCGGCGGGATTGTCCAGCAGCTCCTCGCCGATCCGCTTCGCGCCCTGCCAGAGGAACGGATCCTCCGGGTAGTTGTTGCGGAGCAGATCGAGGAACAACATCGCCTGGTCCATCAGCTCCTCGATCGGCGCTCGCACCGCCAGCCGTCGCAATTCGTCCAGTTCCGCGTTTCCCGTCGGCTCCAGTTCCGACAACACACCGGAACCCGCGGCATAACCGCATGCTCCGCCGAGCCCCAGGCCCACAAAGAGCGTGCCCCCAGCCAGCAGAAAAGCTCTCCGCGTCGGAACCGAAGGCGGCTTCGGCTTTGGCGCGACCAAGTATACCGGTTCAAGGCGCATGGATTCGGCTCCGTGAACAAGTGCCCGAATGACTCGACCGGGCGTGCGATGACGAACGAGGTGAGCGGATTCTCCGGGCGATGGTGGATGCTGTCAAGTGGCGAGTCCAGACCTCCTGCCAAGGTTCCCCGGGGGTTGAGTTGGTCGGGCCGAGAGGATTCGAACCTCCGACCTACTGGTCCCAAACCAGTCGCGCTACCAAGCTGCGCTACGGCCCGACGGGCGGGAGCTTAGCGGGTCGCGGGGGTGTCAGGAAGGGGGAAGCGAGGTGGGCTGGTCCCCGACTGGTACGGGGCGGCGTTCAGCGTGGGGTTTCGTCGGGCTGCAGGTGCCGGGTGAAGAAGCGATGCAGGCGGCGCAGGAAGTGCACGCGGTCGCGGCCGCGCAGGCCGTGCAGTTGTTGGGGGTAGGGGAAGTAGTCGAGGTGCACGCCGGCGTCGATGCAGCGGTCGACGAACTGCAGGGTGTGGCTCCACATCACGGTGCGGTCGTCGGTGCCGTGCACGAGCAGTAGCGGCCGCTGCAGGTGTTCGGCGAGTGGAAGGCAGCTCGATGTGGTATAGCCGTCGGGGTTCTCGGCTGGAGAATCCATGTAACGTTCGGTGTAGCCCGTCTCATACATGCGCCAGTCGGTGACGGGGGCGCCGCTGATGCCGCAGGCGAAGGCTTCGGGGTGCAGCAGCATCAGTCGCAGCGTCATGTAGCCGCCGAAGCTCCATCCGTGCACGCCGATGCGGTCGGCGGCGACGAACGGCTGCTGCTTGAGCCAGTCGATCATGCGCATCTGGTCGTCGACTTCGACGGTGCCGAGGTGGCGATGGATCGCCTGTTCGAACTCGATACCGCGGTTGGGCGTGCCGTGGTTGTCGATGCGGCTGACGATGAAACCCTCGCTGGCGAGTGCCTGCAGCCAGGTTGCGGCGCCACCGAACCAAGTGTCCTTGACCAGTTGGGCGTGGGGGCCGCCGTAGACGTAGTGGATGACCGGATAGCGGCGCTTCGGGTCGAAGTCGGGCGGCAATGCCAGGTGGCCGTAGAGCGTGCTGCCGTCGCCGGCTTCGAGCTGCACGAACCTTTGCTGTGGCAGTGCGAACTCCGCCAGCGGGTGTTTGCGCTGCGGCAATGGCGTGGCACTGCCGTCGCGGGTGCTGACGAGCCGGCTGGTCGGCATCGTCTCGAGATTGGACCAGACGACTGCGGCCCGGCGGCCGTCCGGCGATAGCGAGCAGTCGTGGGTGCCGCGTTCCTCGGTGATCCGGTGCTGGTCACCGCCGTTGAGGTCGGCCGAGAACAAATGCAACTGGCGCGGGTCGTCGCCGGATCCGGTGAAGTAGACCCGCTGTTCGTCGACGACCGCGAGCAGGGACTGCACGTCGAAGGCGCCGGAAGTGACCGGGCCGAGCACCGATCCGTCGGCCGCGTGCAGGTAGAGGTGGCGATAGCCGCTGCGGCGCGACGACCACAGGAACCGTCCATCCCGAAGGAACGCGGCCGGAATCTCGGGTTCGACCCACTGCTGGTCGTGTTCGCGCAGCAGGGTTGCGCCGCGGGCGCCGCTCGCGCAGCCGAAGCGCACCAATTCGACGCGGTCCTGGCCGCGGTTGACCAGCGCAACCACGATGCCGCCGTCCCGGGTGAAGGCGATGTTGGTCCAGTAGAGGTCGGCACCGCGTTCCGCTTCGAGCGTCACCACCTCGTAGTCGTCGGTGTCGCAGACCATCACCCGCACCGAGCTGTCGGCGCGGCCGGCCATCGGATAGCGGCCGTGCCGCGGTGTCGGCGGCATGCGATCGACGTTCTGGAACGGATACTCGGCGATCGGCCGCAGGTCTTCGCGGTAGAAGGCCAGGTAGCGGCCGTCGTGGCTCCAGAACAGGCCCTCGTGGATGCCGATCTCCGCGCGATGGGCGGCGCCGCCGTAGACGACGTCCTCGTTGCCGTCGAAAGTCAACTGGTGGGCTTCGCCACCCGCGTCGAACACGAACAACTGGTGGTCGCGGCGCACGGCGACGTGTCGGTCGTCCGGGGAGACCTTGTAGGTCGGGTCCCCGAATGCCGAGCCACCGGCGTCGGGTGCGCGCCAAGCCAGGACTCGCGTGGCCCGATCGGACGCGAGATCCCAACGCCAGATCGCCCGGCCGTGCTCGATGCGCAGGGTGTCCCGGTCGAGCCAGCGCAGCGCCGGGAAGCGCGCCGGCCCCTCGCGCTCGGGGAGCGCCAGTGCCGCGCGCACGGCTGCCGCAGTGACCAGTGGTTCTTCTGCCACGGCGTCGTCGACCACCCGGTGCAGGGTCTGGGAGCCGTCCTCGGCGGTCAGGATCACGGTCGCATCGTGGCCATCGGGCAGCCACAGCACCTGCGGCGTGGGCGCGGCCAGGGGCGTGCGCCGTGCGAGCACGGTCGCGAGCGACAGTTGCGCCCCCGTTTGTGCCGATGCCATAGAGGCAAGCCAGCCGAGGGCGAGGAACGCCGAGATGCGATGCGAGCGGAACATCATGGCGCGGATCATCGCGGCAATTCCTCGCCGACGCCACGGTTGCACGACCAGACACCCTGCGCCAGTATCCCAACGCGTTTGACCTGCTTCGCTCCGTTGACGTCCTCGACTCCTTCATCCCGATCGGCCGTGCGCGGCCGCAAGACGCGGCTCGGCCTGATCGGCACCGGCTTCATCGCCGACGTGCATCTCCAGGTGCTGGCAAGCGTGCCCGAAGTGCAGGTCGTGGCGGTGTGCGACGTCGCCGCCGAGCGCGCGCGGAAGCTCGCTGACAAACACGGCGTGCCGCAGGCGTTCGGGTCGCTCGACGAGATGTTGGCGAACGCGGAGCTCGACGCCGTGCACGTGCTGGTGCCGCCGGCGCTGCACGCCCGACTGGCCGCGACCTGTCTCGAGAAGGGACTGCACGTGCTGGTCGAGAAGCCGTTGGTGCTGCGCGCCGACGAAGTCGCCGACCTGCAGCGGCTCGCCGACGAGCAGCAGGTCGTGCTCGCGGTCAACCACAACCAGACCTTTCACCCTG
>DRKG01000108.1 GCA_011051855.1 bacterium
ACTGCGAGTAGAACGAACCGGTGCCGCTCAGGCGCAGCGACCAGCCCGCAGGCGTTGTCGAGGATTCGCTGACGCCGATGTCCACCGACGTCCGGCCAGCGGCCGCCCCGTCGGTCGCCTGGAACGAGCCTTCGTAACTGAGGAACTGCATCACGACGCCGGTCGGCGTCACCAGGGCCACACCGTCCGTGCCGTTCTGTAGGCCGGGGAACGCGAACGACAAGGCCCCGCGACCGTTCTGTTGGTTCGGGAACGTGCCGCTCAGCAGACGGTGGGCGTAGGCGGTGCCGGTCGCGCCGTCGTAGGCGATCAACAGCCAGTCGTCGAGCCGTTCACCGGCGAAGCCGACGAGTTCGACGAACTCGCCGACATCGGTGCCGGCATTGTCGTAGTGCAGTTCGTTGATCCAGACCTCGGGCTCGCGACCGGTGGAAGGCGTGCCGCACTGGTTGCCGTAGAGGCAGTCGACCCATGCCGGGTTGTCGATGAACGGATTGCGGTTGCCCTGGTAGCCGAAGATCACGTTGTTGCGGGTGATCTCACGCTGGTCGACGGGATCCTGCTGGTGCCACTGCAGCAGCGTGCTCAGGCGACCCATGTAGGCGAGCGATGCATTGCCGTTCGAGTAGTTGATGAGCGACGTGTTGTCGGTCAGCACCAAGTCCGGCTCGCTGACGCCGGTGGTGCCGTGGGAGCCTCCCTCGTAGCGCACGTCCATGTAGAACAGTGCCCGCGCGACGTCCCCACGGCGATCGACCCACACCTCGAAACCGCCATTCGGTCCGTCGTTGCTGGTCTGCCAGTTGGAGTTTCCCGGATAGCTGCCGCTGCCGCCGCCGCTGCCGTTGTAGGCGTTGGTGGTGTATTCGTTCCAGGAACTGCTGCCGATCCGGAACGGCCGGCTGCCGCGGGCGGCGTTGTAGCCGATGTCACACAGGAACAGGTGGTGGCAGTCGGTGTAGGGGTAGTTGGTGCCGCTGTTGTTCGAGAACCCGTAGCTGTTCGGCCAGGTGTGTTCGCGGTTGTAGTTGGAGTTGCCGCCGCCGGCTTTGGCGTAGGACCGGTTCCGGTAGAGGTCGAGGATGCGCTGCGGGTTGAGCGGATCCTCGTCGGCCTGTTCGAGGATGTCCCAGGTGTCCGTGCTGCCCGACGTGTAGGGGAACCACTGGTGGTCGTCGATGACGTCGTGCAGCGTCGCGCGCAGGGCGCTCGCCGAGCTCGTGTCGACCGTGCCGTAGTAGCCGGGTGGAGCCTGGGCGAGAGCTGCGGAAGTCAGCGCAGAGATCAAGACGGCGAGGCGCATGGGCCGCCAGCATAGCGGGCTGGCCCGGCCACGTCTCTGCGCGCGAAGTGCCGATGGGAAGGCGGAACGGGCTTTCCAGCGGCCGGTCAGGCCACTTTCCACCACCGGCTGCGCTTCGGGGGCATGAGCAAGAAGCGTCTGCTGTTGGCATCGGCCCTGGCCGCCGCGGCGTTCTCCTCGACCTCCTGCACCTTGGCCAAGCCGGTCGTCTGCGCCGTGACGACGCCCGTCTACGTGCTCGGCAATGCCGGTGTCTGGAGCTGCGGCTGCGACGACGGCTACGTGCTCGCTTGTGGCGCGGCGGTGTTCTCGGTGGTGGGGATCGTCGGCGGGTTCGTCACCGGCATCATCAGTGACATCAACGTTCTGACCGGGCGTTGCCACGACCCGATCAGGAACCTGCACGACCCATTCGCGACCAACTGCGGTGGCAGTTCGTTCCGCTGAGGCGGTCGCCGCGAGGGTCACTGCCAGGTGATCGCGATCGGGGCGTCGATGTCGGGGTGCAGGCTCTTGTGCACGGGGCAGGTGCGAGCCGCGTTCTCGAGGACCTTGCGCTGCTCGTCGTCGTAGCTGCCTTCGATGGTCACCTCGACGGGCAGGCGGCCGATGCGCCGAGGGGCGGTGCTCATGTGCTTTTCGACGCGGGCGGAAGCCCCCTTCAGGTCGATGCCGCGACGGCGCGCGACGATCCCCATCGTCGTCAGGATGCAGGTCGCGAGCGCCGTAGCGACCAAGTCGGTGGGTGAGTAGTAGCGGCCGAGGCCTTCGTTGTCCTTCGGCGCGTCGGTCGACAGTTCGGCTGCGGATGGGCCGTGCACGGCGGTGCAGCAGAGGTCCCCCTGGTAGCGAGCGTGGATCGTGACCATGGTGGGCACGATAGCCCGTCACCTGCCGTAGCGCTGCCGTTCGTGCTCGGCTGCCGACCGCCGAAGCCGTGTGAGGACAGGTTCGTCGAGGTCGAGCGTCGCGGCCCGCGCCAGCAGCTCGCGCGGGGTCTCCCCGGCGGCGCGGGTCAGTCCGGCGCGGCGGACGGCGCGTTCGAAGGCGTCGACCTCCGGGGAGCGTCGTTGTCGCCGACGGCGGATCACGACCGCTGCGGCGATCGCGGCGAGCGCGAGCAGTAGGACCAAGAACGGGTGGTGCGTCGGCAGCTCCAGCAGGTAGTTCGCCAGTCGCCGGCGCGTGGCGGCGTCGAACCCGGTGACATCGTGCCATAGCGTCTGCAGCGCGGCGGCAAGCCCGCCGAACCAACCGATGGCATCACCGGCACCGTCGCTGCTGCGCCGGGGCGGCGTCGGGTCGACCGTGTGCCAGGAGCCGTCCTCGGCGAGCACTTCGACCCAGGCGTGCGCGTCGCGTTCGCGGGCGACCAACGCCCGGTCGCCATCGGCTCCTTCGTGCAGCAGGTAGCCGCCGACGAGGCGGCACGGCACGTCTTCGATGCGCAGCAGCAAGGCCAGCGCGGTTGCGAAGTATTCGCAGTGGCCGGCCGAGGTGCCGAGCAGGAACTCGCCGAAGTCGTCGGCGAAGCCGGCTTCCCCCGGCAGTTGGTAGCGCCGGTGCTCCTGCAACCAGGTGGCGAAGGTCGCGGCGATCGCCAGGCGACCTGCCTGGTTCGGGAGCTCGGCGCGCAGCCTGCGCGCCAGGTCGAAAGCGACTCTCGGCACGCGGCCACGCGGCAACTCGGTCAGGCGGCGCTGCGCGAGGGGCCCGAGGGCATGCGTCGTCCGCGGCGGCGCGAGCGCGACGACGTAGTGCAGGGGGCCTCGCGTCGTCTCGGCGGGCGGCAGGGTCGCGAAGCCGCCGAACGATTGCGGTTCGAGCATGCAGCGGCGCAGGTCGAGCGGATCGACGGCGACCGCCGCGAGCGGGAGCAACAGCCGCTCGCTTCGACGATCGAACTGCAGGACTTCGAGTCGGGTATGGGGCGCCGTTTGCGCGGGGCGATGCCAGCGTCCGCCGGGTCCGGAGCGCCATCGAGGGTCGGTAAGGAAGCGCGAGCCGAAGGATCCTTCGTCCTGTGCATGCCACTGCCGGCCATCGAAGCGCACGAACGCGGCTGCCCGCCAGTGCGTCGGAGTGGTGGCCGGCTGCTCGGATCCCGAGCGGGCGGCTATCGGGGTGACGCGCAGCGCGATGGCATCGTCCTGACGCGAGCGTTGGTTGTCGGTGATGTCGATGCGTTCGGCGATGCCCGTTCCCGCACGGCCGAACATCAGGCGCGCTTCGAGCAATCCACGGCGATCGAAGTCGCGCGGCCAGAACACGAAGACCAGGGCGGTCAGCACGCCGACCGCCGCGATGCGCGGCAGGCTGTCACGCAGCAGGGAGCGCGCCAGGGTGCGGTCCACGGCGGCGCCGCCGCGAGTCAGCGCGTAGACCTGCAGGGCCGGCACGAACACCACCGTGTGCGCGGCGAACAGCAGCGACCACCATGCGTCCGGAGCGAAGAACACTGCGACGAATGCGATCAGGAACGAATTGAAGAAGGTCAGATCCGGGCGCTGCCGTTCTCCGATGTTGTTGAGCAGATGCACCTGGCACAGCACGGCCAGCACGAGCCCGTCTTCGAGCATGTGCAACAGCCCGGCGGTCAGCGCGTGGTGCACGAGTAGCGCGAACACCACCAGCACGGTCGTGTTCCAGGTGGCGCGGTACCAACGGTGGCGCTGCAGTCGCCGTAGCCACGGCGACACCAATGCCAGCGGCCACATCGGTAGCAACGCCGTCGCCGTGACCGAACCGGTCGCGTGCACGAACCCGAGGTCCAGCAGCGTCAGCAGCAGCAGGAACGGGTGCAGGCGATCGTTCACCGGCTGCCCCCGTGGTCGAGCGGGAGTCGGCAGCCACTGCGCGGGGCTGGTGGCGGCGGAGCGTCCGGTGGCAAGCCGGTCGCGGTCGCCAGCCACCGCAGTGCCGCGCGAAGTCCTCCCCGGTGCGGATCGACACGCACTCTTCCGGCTTGGCTGTGCAAGACCAGCGGTGTGCCATGCCGTGCGGCGAGCGCGAGCGTGGTCGCTTGTGCCAGCGCCAGTTCGAGGGCCTCGGGGCGCAGGCGCAGGTCGAGCACGATTTCGACCGCCTCGTCGTGATCGCGTTCGCGTTCCTTGACGACCACGGAACCGCGGCGTGCGGTGGCTTTCCAGTGCACGTCGGCGCTCGCATCGCCGTCGCGGAACGGGCGCAAGCCGGCCGGCGTGCTGCCGTAGCCGGTCACCCCGGCCGCCCCGCGAGCGTCGTGCGCGATGGCCGCCGGGGCCGGATACGTGACCAGCTCCGCCTGCCCGGCGAGCGTTCGTTGGGCGACGAAGAAGCCGAACGGAAAGCGCGATCGCACTTGTAGACGCTCGAGCACCTGCACGCCGCGAGGCTGCGGTGGCACGCTGCCCGCGGCGGTCGCGCCGCCTTGCAGCAGGTCCAGTCGGGCGAGTTCGGCCGGGCCGCCGGCCAACGAGGCTGCGATCTCGAGTGCGAAGCGGGTGCGCCGCCGCGCGGCGAGAGTGATCGAGACAGGCCGTTCGCTGCCCGTCGGTGCCGGTGCGACGGTGATCGCGCGCACTTCGATGCCGGCGAGGTTGCGCAGCGCCCCGAATGCGTCGAGCACGCCGAGCACGGCACTGAACGCGAGCAGCAGGAAGAACAGGTTGTCGTAGTTGGTCGCCAGGAACGTCAGCGCCAGCGCGGCGAACAGCAGAAGCCCTTTGGTGCCGAGTGCGCTCGGGCGCAGTGTCAGGCGAGTGCCGGCCATGCGGTCACAGGGGCACCGGGGTCGCGAGCGTCAGTTCTCGCACCAACTGCTCGGCGGAGCCGCCGTGGTGCAGGAACACCCGGTGGGCCAGCGTGAACCCCGCCAGCGCTTTCAGGTCGTCGGGCAGCACGTAGTCACGGCCGTCGAGCAGAGCCCGAGCGCGCGCCGCCTGCAGCCAGGCCAGCGCGGCGCGCGGGCTGGCCCCGAGCTGCACCTCGGGGTGTTCGCGCGTCGCCTGCACCAGGTGAAGGGCGTATTCGGCGACCGGCTGCTTGACCTCGACGGTGCGGACCCGTTGCTGGAGGTCGAGCAGATCGTCCGGGTGCATCACCGGCTCGATCGCCGCGAGCCGGGCCTCGGCGTCGTCCCCGGTGTAGAGCGCGAGTTCGAGATCCGGCGCTGGATAGTCGAGTTCGACGCGGATCAAGAACCGGTCGAGCGCCGCTTCGGGCACCGGGAACGTGCCGTGGAACTCGATCGGGTTGCGCGTCGCCAGCACCGTGAACGGCCGCGCCAGTTCGTAGGTCTGGCCGTCGACCGACACGCGCCCGTTCTCCATCGCCTCCAGCAGGCACGAGAGCGTGCGCGGACTGGTGCGGTTGATCTCGTCCGCGAGCACGAGGTTGGCGAACAGGGGGCCGGGCACGAATGCGAACTGCGAGGTGTCCTGCCGCCACACGGATGCTCCGATCACGTCGGCTGGCATCAGGTCGTTGGTGAACTGCACGCGCCGGAACGAGCCGGCGATGGATGCCGCGAGCGTCCTCGCCAGCAGGGTCTTGCCGATGCCGGGAATGCCTTCGACCAGCAGGTGGCCGCCGGTGACGAGGCCGCACAAGAGCGGTTCGATGACCCCGTCGGGCAGCTTGACGACGTGGGTCAGGTTGTGCACGAGGCGGTCTCGGACCGCGTGGGCATCGAGGTTGCGCTTGGTGGCCGTCACAGGGTTCCTGCAGGGGTCTTCGACCAATCGGCGGCGGCGCGGTGAATCCCGTCCCCGAACCCACGTTGGCAACGGTCTCGGAACGAGCCTGCCCGGTCAGGTCGATTCGCGGCGCAGCAGTTGGCGGAAGCGCTCGTCGGTGCGCAGGCCGTCGAAGTCCGGCTCGTCGACCGCGTAGGCACGGCAGTCCGGGTTCAGACCGCACGCGAGGCTCAGCTCGTCGATCGCCCGGTCTTTCTGGTTGGTCAGCGCCAGGTAGCAGGCCAAGTTGAAGTGGGCGACATCGTGGCGGTGGTTGCGCGCCAGCAACTGCTCGACACAGCGGATCGCGCCGTCGAGATCGCCCCGGCGACGACGGCACCAGGCCTCGGTCAGATCGACCCAGTCGTCCTGCGGGTGCAGCTTGCGCAGTTCGCCGAGGTCGACGATCGCCGCGTCGTATTGCGCCATGCGCAGCAGCGCGCGGATGCGCAGCGACAGCCCGCAGGCGCGCGCTTCCGGCGCATTCAGCAACGGGGGCAGGAGTTCGATGGCGCGTTCGGGGCAGCGCAGTTCGAGCCAGCCGTCGATCTGATCCACGAGCCGGGTGAACTTCTCGGGCACGGGGAAGATCACGCGGGCCCCCCGCCAGCCTGTGGACCATCGGTCGGGAGGGCGTCGATGCGCTGCCAGATCTCGTCGGCGACCGTGTTCAAGCGGTGGTCTCCGCCGGGCACCAACCACAGTTGCTTGTTCGGGTATGGCATCGCCGCGAAGAACCGCTCGCTGGTCTGCGGCGGGATGATGTCGTCGTCCGTGCCGTGCACCAACAGCGTCGGCACCTGCAAGCGCTGGGGCAGGCCGCGTTCGTCGAGCCGCTCGGCATCCTCGATCACGTGTGGCTCGACGTGGAACGACGGCCCCTCGCTGGTGTGCATGTAGTCGTTGGCGTCGATGTGCTCACGGATGTGGGGCATCAGTCCGAATGCCGGCGCCAGCAGTGCCAGCCTCCGCACCAGGTCCGGGCGGCGAGCGGCGAGGTGGGCCGCGACCAGGCCGCCGAGGCTCGATCCGATCACGTTCGCCGGGCCGCTGCGCGCGAGCACGCGTTCGGCGTCGTCGATCAGCTCGCTGACCGAGACCTGTCCGAGCTGCCCGGATGATTCGCCGTGGCCGCGCATGTCGAAGCGCACGAAACCCTGACCGCGTGCGGCGGCGTGAGCGAGCAGCGACGCGCTCTTCTCCCCGGCGCGCACCGACGCGAGGCCGTGCAGGAACACGTAGTTCGGGCGGGCGCCTTGGCGCTCGTCGCCGACCAGGTAGTGGCCGCCGTCGAGTTCGATTCGAAACGCTGTGGTCGCCACGGTTCGTGCTCCCGGAGAACCGCCGGCAGCAGTTCCTGCATAGATCGGGCTAGACGATGCGCTCGATCGCCTCGATCCGGACTTGGATCGGGCCATTCGGCGAAGGCATTTCGCCGAGGTCGCCGAGCTGCTTGCCGAGCAGGCCCTGTGCGCGCGGTGCCATGTAGTTGATCGTCTGTTCGTCGGTCGCGTCCCACGGGCCGAGCAGGCGGTATTCGATGCGGTTGCCGCTCGCCTCTTCGATCAGGGTGATCTTCTGGCCCGGCGCGACCCGGTCTTCCGGCACGTCTTGGTCTTCGAGCAGTTTGGCCGAACGGATCTGCTCGTCCATTTCCTGCGCGCGGCCGGTGAGGTTGCGCTGCTCCTCCATCGCCGATTCCCACTCGCTGTTCTCGGACAGGTCGCCGAGCGAGGCCGCCGCGCCGATCGCCTTCGAGTTCTCCGGGATCTTCACGTCGACCAACACGCGGTACTCTTCCTTGATGCGCCGCAGGCCGGCCTGGGTCGTGTAGATGACGTTTTCGATCTCCCAGAACGGCTTCTCGGGCTCGGCCAGGAGTTCCGGGTAGAGCTTGGCGGCGGTGCGGTCGAGGTAGGTTTCGATCTCCGGCGGGAAGTCCTCGCCAGCCCGCTCGACGATGCCGATGTACTGGCCGAGGTCGGTGCGCGAGATGCCGTCGCAGGCGCGGTCCAGCAGGCCGCGCTTGCCGAGCAGCAGGCTGACGACGCGGCTGAGCAGGCGGCTGTAGAGCGGGTTCTTCTTGCGCTCCGCGCTGAGGATGCGGCCGAGGTGCAGCAGCACGCGCACCATCGTGACCGCGTCGGGGCAGTTCTCCAGGCCGTCGAAGACGCCGTCGCTGAAGTACTTGCCGAACAGGTAGGTCATCAGCGGATGGCGCTTGGGGTAGGGCGCCACCTTGTCCCAGATCGACAGGATCTCGGGGCCGTGCTTGGTCTCGACCAACTTGTCGGCGACCTTTTCGGCGACCGAAGCCGGCCAGTCGGTCAGCGTGCGGATGCATTGCTCCGCCCAGTCGCCGCCGAGGGCCTGCGGCAGGAGCTGCACGGCGTGTTCGCGCGACGCCTGCGTGGCCAGCAGGTCGATCCGGCTGGGATCGAGCTTGTCGCCGTCCTCGAGCAGCAGCGCGCGCAGCTCCTCGGCGGCGGACACGGGTGCGGTGCGGCCGTGTTCTTCGAGGTAGAGGATGCCGTCCAGGATGTGCGCGTGGCTGGCGCCGCTCTCGGGGTTGGCCTTGCGCTCCTCGATGGCCTTCTCGACGACCTCGGAGGCGAGGTCGTAGATCTGGCTGCGGACTTCTTCGTCTTCCGAGCGGGCGACGTACTCGCGCAAGACGTGCACGCGTTCGCCGAGATCGTTCTGGTGCTTGAGGGTCGCGCGGGCTTCGTCGACGAGGCTGACGGGTTTCTTGCGCACGACGAAGATCGGGCGCGTGGGCGTGCCTTCGACCTTGAGCCACGGATCCTTGGCGGCCGCGGTCTTGGCCTTCTTCCACCAGCTCGCCCACTTCTTGGTCTCGATCACCGAGCCGGCGAGTTCCTTCTTGATCTGCGTGCTGGTGATGGTCCCGCGGTAGAGCGTGGCGGCGCGGCGGATCAGCGCGGCGGGCTCGTCGGCGGCCTCCTGCTGCAGCTTGTCCATCGCCTGCAGCTTCATCGCGCGCAAGTCGTCGCGATCCAGTGCCTTGAAACTGTCGAGCAGCGTATCGAGCGGGAACGGTGAACGCCGCCCCGTGCTGAAGTGCACGGTGATCTCCTGCGTTTCGGCGTCGAAACCCTCGACGATGCCCTCGCCCCAACCGGCGGGGTGGTAGACGACGTGCCCCTCGGTGTAGCGCCGGAGCTGGTCGAACTCGAGCAACGCGCCGACGGTCGCCGAGCTGAGGTTCGCCCGTTGCTTGAGCAGCGGCAGCCACGGCTGCTCGCCGTAGTTCTCGTCGATCAGGCCGATCACCGTCTGGACCAGGGCGTCGTTGTGGGCGCTGCGCTGCATCGCCCGGAAGCCGAGCTCCATCGCGGCGCGCTTCTCGCCCTTGGCGGTCAGCGCCTCGATCATCGCGGTCGCCATGCCCAGCGCTTTGCTGGCAAGGTCGTGCTCGCAGAGCAGGTCGAGCGTGTCGGCGTAGTGGGGGACGTGCTCGGCGTCGGGCGCGGCGACCGCCTTGGACCAGGCGGCCTCGAGGTCGTCGAGGTTCTGAGAGCGGGCGAGATGGACCAGTTCGTTCGTCAACTTCGGACCCGAGAAAGGCGTATGCTACGGAAAACGGGCGCGGCACGATACCTGCTCGCCCCCGTTGTCGCCATCGCTGCTTCGCTTTCTCGACGCCCGAATCGGCGGAATCGGCCGCCTGGGGGGCGGGAGGCCGCGCCCCGGCCCTACTCGGCCCCGGCCTATTCGGCGAGGCGCGCGATCAGGGTGTGCACGTTGGTCGACGAGCAGGATTCGTCGTAGATGGCCAGCGGCAGCTCGTCGAGCACGTCGTCGCTGGCGACGACGATGATGTAGAACTCCTG
>DRKG01000109.1 GCA_011051855.1 bacterium
CTTCTCGACGACGGTGAAGGTGCCGGACGGCGGCACGGTGCTGCTCGGCGGGCTGCGCCAGGTGCTGACCAAGGAGCGTCGCGCCGAGGTGCCGCTGCTGTCGCGCCTGCCGCTGATCTCGTTCCTGTTCAAGCAGGAGGGCTCGGCGGATGAGAACCGCAGCCTGATGGTGATGGTGCGCGCGCAGATCACCGACGTGGTCGACGGCGCCGGCGCCTCGCGCTGAGCCGGATCTCGGCCCCGATCGACGCTCCGCCACGAGCCGCTCGCGAGGGCGGCTCGTGGCGGTTTTGCCCCGAGCACGGTTTGCGCGTGCCGACGCTGCGCATTCGTGAATAATGCGCCCCCCCCGGCGGGAGCCGCCTACATCCCGCACTTCGCGCAGCACGATGCCCAAGCCTCTCGACGCGATCTTCTTCGACATCGACGACACGTTGTTCTCGACGACGGTGTTCGCCGACAAGGCGCGCCGCAACGCCATCGACGCCATGGTGCGCGCGGGCCTCAACGCCGATCGCAAGCTAGCGATGCGTGAACTCGAGGACGTCATCGCCGAGTTCTCCAGCAACTACGGCAGCCACTTCGACAAGGTGCTCGACCGGCTCGGCCCGGAGTCGCATTCCGGCCACAACCGCGCCGTGATCGTCGCCGCCGGCGTGGTCGCCTACCACGCCACCAAGGAGAGCGACCTCAAGGTCTACGACGACGTCTACGCGACCCTGCGCTGGCTCGCCGAGAAGGACGTCGTGCGCGGGATCATCTCCGCCGGCATCACGATCAAGCAGGCCGAGAAGCTGGTGCGGCTCGACGTGCTCGAGTTCCTCACCCCATCGGCGGTCTTCTTCACCGACCAGGTCGGCTTCAGCAAGCCCAACCCCAAGCTCTATCGGCGCGTGCTCGAACGCATGCACCTGCAGCCCGATCGCTGCCTCTACGTCGGCGACAACCCCACGCACGACATCGATCCGTGCAACGACGAAGGCTGGCACACCGTGCGCATCCGCCGCAGTGGTCGCTACGCCGAGATCGAGGGCCGCACGCGCGCCGACCACGAGATCCGCGACTTCCTCGAACTGCGCCGCCTGCTCGAAGCCGAGTACGGCCTGTAGGCCCTACTTGAGCTGCTCCCAGAACTCTTCCGGCATGTCGTGGGCGATCTTCAGGGCGCCGTTGGATCCGCCGTAGATCGGCTCCTCGATGCGGATCACCTTGCCGCCGCCCAGACGCTCGTGCATCGCCTTCTCGACGGCGCTGTCCAGCCCCTTGACCATCGACCCGCCACCCGCGAGCAGCACGCGGTTCTTCAACCTCTGCTGGAACTCCGGGTCGAACGTCGCCACCAGTTGTTTGATACCCTCAAGGATCGGCTCGATCAGCACCGAGCAGGCCTTCTGCAACTGGTCGGTCAGATCGAACGCCGTCGGCTTGCCGTCGACCGGCAGCTCGACGGTCACCCGCTCGGGAGCTTCGCCGACGAAACCGTAGCGCTCCTTGATCTCCTTGACCATCTGCACGGTGAACTGGGCCCCCGGGCAGGTCGCCTCGATCTGCTTGGCGAGTTCGGCATCGACCGCATCGCCGGCGACCTCGAACATCACCTGGTCGGTCTCTTCCGGCATCGTGCCGTGCATGCGGCACAGGTCGGTGGTGCCGGCACCGATGTCGCACACCAGCACGTCCTCGAGCCAATCCAGGCCGTAGGCGACCGCAAACGGCTCGCTGCACAACATCACCGAGTCGACGTGCTCGCGCGCGGCCTCGATGATCGCCTCGCGGTTCTTCATCGACGCCTCGGCAGGAGCGCCGATCACGCAGTAGACCAGCTCGTCGCTGCGCGGCTTCGCCAGGCGAATCGCCTCGCCGATCAGATCGCGCGCCGCCTTCATGTTGGCCTTCGATTCCTCGTCGGCATCGGCACCGCTCTTGATCACGCCCTTCTCGAGCGGCTTGTAGAGCTTCACCGACATGCGTTTCTCGAACGCCTCCTTGCCGAACAGGACGCTCTTCTTCAGCAGCTTCCGGCTGACCACGTCCTTGGGGTAGCCGACGGCCGAGTAGACCGTCTCGCGCACTCCGTTGCTCGCCGACACCGAGGTGCGCGACGTGCCCAGGTCCATCCCGATGTAGAGCACGCCGTGGTCCTTCTTGTTGCCGGCGTCCACCGCGTCGTTGCCTTCGTTCTCGGTCATCGTCTTCTCTTGCTCCTCCATTGGCGCGATCAGGCCCCCCGGCTGCGCTTCTGCAGCTTCAGGTTGGCCTGGAAGATCGTCGCCATCAATTCCTTCTTCTTGCCGGCCTGCGCGTCCGACTCGTCGAGCCCCTGGACCTCGCGATAGATCGACGAGATGCCGGTGTCGACGTCCTTCTGGGCGCTGACCTGCTGCAGGCGCTGCTCGGTGGTCGACAGCGTGTCGTTGAGTTTGCGGATGCGCCGCTGCAGGTTGACGACCTCGCGATCGTGCAACGCGCGTTGGGCCGCCTCGGCCTTTTCGCGTTCGCCGCTGATCACGTCCATGATCAGCGCCATCAGCCGCTCCTCGACGGTGCCCGCCGAGCCGTCGTCGTCGCTGGCCAGCGACTGCACGACCGCCGACACCTTGCGCGCGATCTCGGCGTTCTCGCCGTCGTAGCGGTTGGCCAGCTCGACCGCGTTCTGCTCGAGCTTCAGCTTCAGCGCCTGCTGCTTCTCGTTGAGCTCGCGCCGCATCCGGTCGATCTCCTGCTCGGCGCGCTCGCGCGCCCGCTCGACCTCCGACTTCTGCCGCTGCAGGTCCTCGTTGCTGCGCAGCAACCGGACGAACTCCGCCTTCGTCGACTCGGCGACCGCATCCCGCTCGATACCGGCCAGACGCGACTGCAAGCTCTTGTGCACGGCGGCCTCGACGAGCGCAATGATGCGGTCGAGGCCGAGCACGTTGACCTTATGCACACCCTTCTTCTTGAGCTTGTCGATCGACGTGCGGAACGCCATCTGGCGCAGCGCGTCCTTCAACGTCTCCTTGAAGCCGGTCACCGCTCCTAGACCTCCTCGTCCTCGGCGAGAGCTCCGTAGGCCAGCCGGCTGTCGCTTTCCGGGTCCTGGCCGCGCACCTCGGTGACGAGCGTGCCGAGCACGTTGCCCCCCATGTCGTGCAGGGTGCGCACCGCGTCGCGCGACTGCTTCTTCAGGGACTTCTCCAGGCGCACGACCAACAGCGTGCCGTCCGCGGCCGCCGACAACACGCCGGCATCGGTCGACGGCAACACCGGCGGCGTGTCGATGACCACGTACTGGAACCTCTCCTTCAACCGCTGCAGTAGTTGGTCGAGCCGCGACGAACCGAGCACCTCGGCCGGGTTGTCGACACGCGTGCCGGCACCGAGCAGCATCAGGTTCCGGTAGCCCGCGGGTCGCAGCAGCCGATCGACCGACTCGCGACCGAGCAGCACGTCGGTCAGGCCGGCCTGGCTGTTGAGGTTCAGGTAACGCTCGCAGCTCGGCCGCCGCAGATCGGCGTCGACCAGCACCACCCGTTGCCGCTCGAGTTCGGCGAACGCCATCGCCAGATTCAGCGCCGACACCGTCTTGCCCTCGCCGCGCACCGCCGAGGTGACCACCAGGGTCTTCGGCTCGCCATCCGGGTTCATCGCGACCAGCCGGTTGCGCAGCCCGCGCACCTGCTCGGCGCGGTAGCCGGCGGGTTCGTGGAACAACACCAGATACGGATTCACCGAGCGGTCGACGACGACCAACATGTCGTCGTCGAGGGCGCTCTCGTCCTGGGCTTCGGATCTCTTGTTGCGGCGGAACATGCTGTGGCTGCGCGGTCGGGCCGCTCAGGCATTCTTCGGATCGCTCGGCGGGCGCACTTGCCCGCAGTTGGCTCGATGATGGAAAGCAGACACGCAGGTTCGGCGGCCCGCGCCGGAAACCGCGGTGCGAACGGCGATCCGCGGTAGCGAGCACACGGCCCTGCATGGTATAGCGGCTGGGAATCCCGCGAGCTACGGGGAACACGATGCCTCCAAACATGAGCAAGCCCGACTACGATCTCGTCATCCTCGGCTGCGGTCTGGCCGGTGGCTTGCTCGCGCGCCAACTCCGCCTGCAACGGCCGGACCTGCGCGTCGCCTGCCTCGAGCGCGCGACCTCGACCTCCTACAAGGTCGGCGAGGCGACCGTCGAGCTGTTCTCGAACTACCTGGTGCGCAAGCTCGGCCTGACGAGCTACCTGTACGAGCACCACCTGCCCAAGAACGGCCTGCGCTTCTTCTTCGACACGGCGGGACTCGACGCGCCGATCGAACGCATGAGCGAAATCGGCAGCCTCGGCCTGCCGTTCCACCCGAGCTTCCAGTTGGATCGCTCGACGTTCGAACGCGAGCTGCGCACCGGCGGCGCGCGCCTCGGCGCCGACGTGATCGAGGGCGCCCGCGTGACCGCCGTCGAACTCGGCGAACCGAGCCATACGGTGCACTTCGAAGAGGGCGGCCGGCGCCGGACCGTGAAGGCGACCTGGGTGGTCGACGCCACCGGCCGTACCAGCCTCTTGGCCAAGCAGCTCGACCTGCGGGTCCCCCAACGGCAGCACAAGTGCCTGGCGGCCTGGGCGCGCCTGGGCGCCGTCGCCGATCTGGACGGGCCCGCCATCGACCAGGCGTGGCGCGATCGTGTGCACAACACGTCGCGCCGCCTGTCGACCGTGCACTTCATGCACCGCGGCGCATGGGTGTGGATGATCCCGCTGAAGGGCTCGATCACCAGCGTCGGCGTGGTCGGCGACGTTCGCCGGGTCGGCCGCGAGGTGCTTTCA
>DRKG01000110.1 GCA_011051855.1 bacterium
CGACGCGAACGCCTGGTGGGTCGCGGTGCTCGTCGCGATCGTGCTCGGCAGCGCCGGACTCGACGACTGGCTCGACAATCCGCTGCGGCGGCGCGGGGCTCTGTTGACGCTGCTCTTGCTCGCGCTCCTCGGCTCGCCGGCGCTGACGATCGCCGGGCCGCGCGAACCGCGGATCCTGCTGCCGGCGCTCGGCACGCTGGCCATGCTGGCGACGGCGATGCCGACTTGGCGCATGCTCGGCGTCCTGCGTTTCAAGAACGTGCTGGCGGCCATCGCGCTGCTCGCGTTCGCCGCGCCGATCGTGCTGCAGCCGCCTCCCGCGTTCGTGCCGGCAGTGCCGGCGGCGCCATTCGGGGAGACGCTGGCGGCCGCGCCATGGCCTGCGCTGCGGGCCTTGGCCGCGCGGCCGTGGTGGCACTTCGCGGGTCTCGCCGGAACGCTGGCCGCGACCGCGTTGTGGGTGCTGCTGCGCCGTGTGCGCCGTCAGCGGTAGCCGCGCAGCCACAGCACGAGGCCGAAGCCCAGCCCGGCGAAGCCGGCCATGAACCAGAACGCGCCGCCGCCGCAGGCGTCGTAGGCGTAGCCGCCGACCAGTCCGCCCAAGACCATGCCGCCACCCGACGTCGCCGCACCGACCAGCCCCTGGGCGGTCGCGCGCCTGCCGACCGGCACACGCTTCTCGACGGCGCGGATCGCGCCGAGGTAGGTCGCGGCGAAGCTCAACGCGTGCAGCCAGTTGCTCGCGAACAGCACCGGCAACGACGTCGTGCTCGCGAGGATCGACCAGCGCACGGCTGCGCCGAGGGCACCGAGCGAGAGCAACGTCGTCGGGCGCAGCCGACCGAGCAGCCGTTGCGCGCCGAACAGCAGCGCGATCTCGGCTAGGACCCCTTCGGCCCACAAGGCAGCCGCAGCGCCTTCCTCGATGCCGTGCGCGGTCCAGTGCACCGTCGACAGTTGGTAATAGGCCGCGTGGCTGCCCTGGATCATCGCGGCCGCGACCAGCAGCAGGACGAACGGCCCGCTGCGGAACAACGCCGCCAGCGGGGCGCGCTCCCCGGGCGCCGCCGGGCGGACTCGTTCGCCGCGCGGTACGAACCAGGCGGCTACGGCCGTCGCCGACAGCAACGCCACCAAGATCGGGAACACCAGGCCAGCACCCGCCCGTTCGATCCACAACCCGGCTAGCAGGATGACGACCAAGAAGGAACCCGAACCGACGACGCGTAGCCGGCCGAACGAGAACCCGGCGGCTGCGGCCGCGCGCACCGCCGCGGCATCGGCGATCGGGTGCATCGGCGGATACAGGCAGCCGAACAGGAAGGCGACCGCAAACGCCGACAGCAGCGTCGACGCGAGCGCAAACAGGGTGAACGCCAGCAGCGCGCCGGCCGCGAGCCAGCCCAGGATCCGACGCGGGTCGCCGAACTGGTCGACCCGCTGGGACCACAGCGGTCCGGCGATCGTGCGCGAGATCGTCTGGGCCGACAGGATCACGGCGATGTGCTTTTCGTCGAAACCCTGCTCGACGTGCAACCAGACCGGCAGGAACTGCAAGTAGACGCCGAGCACGGCGAAGCTGCACAGGTAGAAACCGGCGTAGCCCAGCCACGCCGCCCGCCGCCCCGTTCCTACCGCTGGCACCGCTGGCACGCGCGGCATCGTGGCCAGGTCGGCCACCGCTTGCCAGGGGGTAGCGACCGGCGGTTCCGCGCGCCACGGGCAGCGGGACCCCGGAACTGGTATCCTTGGCCGCACGGCCGCCCCGCTTTGGGCGGACCTTTCACACTGCCCCGTCCCGAATCCCATGAACAAACTCGTCTCCACCCTCACCGCCGGCCTCTTCGCCACTTCGGCGCTGGCCCAGGCCTGTTTCGACACCGGCTACGGCACCTCGCTCGGTTCCGCGAATGACATCGTGCACCCACCCCAGCCAATCGGCTTCGCCTTCCCGGTGCACGACGGCACGAGCCTGAACACCTACACCGACATCCACATCTCCGATCACGGTGTCTGCTGGCTGTCGAACGCCGGCACTCCGACGCCCCCGGCGGGCGGTGCGGTGACCTACAACGTTCTGCTGTCGGACTTCGTCCTCTACGGCCCGTGCATCGCAACGTTCTGGGCAGATGCCAACTGCGGTTACAATGTGTCACCGCTCGGAGAGGTGTTCATCAACAACACCGACCCGACCAAGTGCGTGGTCACCTGGCTCAACATGTGGACCTACCAGGACCAGGGCCCCGCGTACTCCTTCCAGCTCACGCTGCACGCGTCGGGTGAAGTGACGATGGTCTACGACGCAGATACCAACAACTACGGGAGCACGTTCGCGCCGAACGCGATCGTCGGCGTGACCCCGGGTAGTGGCGCCGTGTTGCCAGCCATGACCGACCTGTCAGCTGCACTGGCTCCGACCACGGACCCATCGATCTTCGAGGAGTTCACCACGCCGAGCACGTTCGACTTGGCGGCGGACGGCTTCAACCTGATCCCGACCAATCCTGGCTGGGTGATCGTGCCGCTCGGCGGCACTGCCAGTTGCGCACAGAAGTCCACGTTCGGATCCGGCTGCATCTCCAATCCGGCCGTCTTCCACGAACTGATCCCCGCCGGCGCGTTCGACCTCGGCGGCACGACCATCACGATGCTGCGCACCGGCAGCGGCTACACGACGATGGATACGATTCCCGGCACGATCCTGCCACCTAGCCCGAACGCGGTCGACGTTGCCCTC
>DRKG01000111.1 GCA_011051855.1 bacterium
CAAGCACGATGAGAATCCGCACCCGCTTGCTCCTGATGGGAGCTGCACCCGTCGCCGCCATGCTCGTCCTGGCGGCAGTCGAGTTTGGCCATGACATCCGCGAAGCAACCGCCGCGAAGCTCAACTCCGCACTCTGTGACCTGGCCACTCGGACTGGCGCGCTGCTGCACGAGACCCAGAGAGAACGCGGGATGAGCTCCGGCTTCCTCGGCAGCCGGGGTGCGAAGTTCCGTGCTGAGTTGGCCGAACAGCGACGCCGCGTCGACGAGTGTCGTTCGGGCTTCGAGAGCGCCATCGCCGACTTCGAACTGCGCGGCACCCCTTTGCCGAAGGCGTTCCTCGACGCCCTCGAGCACATACAGGTGCTCGCCGACGTGCGGACCCGCGTCGACGAACAGAACATCGAGCCAGCCGAATCGGTGCGCTGGTATTCGAAACTCAACTCGAAACTACTCGACGGCGTCGCCACCGTGGCGAGCACCGACGGAGACTTCCTCGCCGCCGAGCGCAACTACGTGGCCCTGCTGCGCGGCAAAGAGAACTGCGGCATCGTGCGCGCCCAGATCAACGCCGTGTGCACGGTGCGCGCGTTTGCGCCCGGCGCCTACGGCCAACTGATGCAGAGCCTCGCGCGCGCCGATGCGTGGCTGGCAGAGTTCGTGCGTACGGCGGATGCAGAGCACGCCAGCGCCTGGCAGGACTGTCTCGACGAAGACGCGGTCGTCCGCGCGCACGAGATCATCCGGATGGCCGTCGCCAGCGGCGGCCAAGGGGGAATCCCCGTCGAGCCGGAGGAATGGTGGGCCGCGATCTCCCACAAGATCGACGCCCTCAAGGCGACAGAGGACGATCTCGCCAACGATCTGCGCCAGCGCTGCTCGGTAGCGCACGCGGCTGCCGTGCGCGCGGCGACGTGGACCGGAGTGCTGGCCCTAGGCGTCATCATTGGCTCCCTCCTGCTGGCCCGCCACATGTCCCGCAGGATCACGTCGCGCATCAACCGATTGGGCGACGGCCTCGCAGCATTGTCGACCGGAGATCTCACCACGACCCTGGAGGGCGACGACACCGACGAAATCGGGGAGATGATGCGGGCTTTCGACAACACTGTCGCTTCGTTGTCGAAGGTCATCGGCAACGCCGCGGTGATGTCCAGCGGCGTGGAGCACGCTTCCTGCCAAGTGTCGTCGGCGAGCACGATGGTCGCCAACAGCGCCTCGACACAGGCCGCGAGCCTGCAGGAGATCCGCGCGAGCGTGACCGAGATCGCCGATCTGAGCCGTGACGTGGCCGAGAACATCGAGGGCGCAAACCAGGACTCCGTTTCGGCACGCAAGCTCGTCGAGGTCGGCCGAACCACGACCGGGCGCATGGCTGCCGCGATGCACGAGATTCGCGAATCGGGCGAAGCGGTCGCCAGGATCCTTCGCACGATCGACGATATCGCGTTCCAAACCAACCTGCTGGCTCTCAATGCCGCCGTCGAGGCCGCGCGCGCCGGTGAAGCCGGCAAGGGCTTTGCCGTCGTGGCCGAGGAGGTGCGCTCGCTCGCACAGCGCTGCGCCGCTTCGGCCCGAGAGGTCGGCCAACTCGTGTCCGAGTCGGCCAGCCGAACGCACAACGGTGTCGACCTCGCCACCGAAGTCGAACAGTTGTTCCAATCGATCGACGAGATGTCCGGCAAGGTCCAACTGCAGCTTTCCGAAGTCGCCGAAGACAGCCGGCGGGAGCGCGAAGGGCTCGAAGTCGTCGCCAAGGCCGTAGTGTCTCTCGACGAGGTGACGCAGAACAACGCGAGCGCTTCCGAAGAGCTGGCGGCATCGGTCGCCGACACCCAGCAGGAAGTCGTCGCCCTGCGCGAGACCCTGTCGACGTTCCGAACCCGCTGAGCGCCACGGGTGTCAGGGCGCTCGGCGCAAGCAAGGCAACGGCGCAGGTCGGCGGGCGAGAGCGCAGCCGCCAGCGCAGCCCTGCCGGTCAGGCCACCGGAACGGCGTCCCGCAATCCCGGCGCACGCACTTCGTGCGGCGCAACCAGGCCGTCGAGCAAGCCCTTGATCGCCTCGAATGCCGCCGGCCGTTCGTGCTGGAGAACCAGCAATGCGCTGTTGGCACCAGCGCGCACGGCCCCCGGCACACCACCTCCGAGTTCGGCCCAGTGGCCACCGAGCAGCAGGTTGTCGATCGGCGTGCGGTAGCTGGCGACGCGGCGGCGGATGTTCTTGCCGGTCGGCTTGTTGGCCATGATCGTGCCGTCGCGATTCCCCGTGTAGCGGTAGTGCGTGAACGGTGTCGCGACTTCGAGCAACTCGATGTGATCGCGCAGGTTTGGGCACACGGCCTGCGCAACACGGTCGATCACGACATCGGCGAACGCCTGCTTGTAGGCGCGATACTCTACCCCGCGTCGCCGCTCGGGGCCCGTCCGCCAGTAGTCGCCGTCGCGCATACGCGCCGGCATGTGGACGGTCAGGGTGCCCTTGCCCGGCGGTGCCATGCTTGGATCCCGCAACGACGGCGCGAGCACACTGAGCGCCACCTTGCGCGGATCGTGGCTCTGGTGTTCGGCGCGCGAGATGCCGTCGCGAGTCAAGAACAGCAGCTCCGTGCCGAAGCCGAGTTCACCCGGTGAACGATCGAGACCGATCGACAACGTCAGCGACGAATCGTACAGCTCACAAGTCGCCAGCCGTTCCAGCACGCGGTTCGGCACCGCGCCCGCGGGCAGCAGATCGCGGTACAGGGTGGTGACATCGCCGCACGCGACCACGTGGCGGCACCGGATCTCGCGTATGTCGGGCGCACTCGTCTTGCCCTGGGCGACGCGCACGGCAACCGCACGCCGTCCCTCGAGCATGATCTCGGTGGCGCGGGTGCGCAGCGCAACACGCGAACCCCAATCCTCGATACGCTCGCACAGCCAGCGTGGGAACGCTTGGCTGCCACCCGCCGGCGGTTGCTGGTAGTTGCCCGTGTAGGCCCAACCGATGGGGACCAGCACCGACAAGAATCTCTCTTCGGTGCAAAACACGCGACGCAGTTCCGGCGAGCGGAAGAAGCGGCGCAGGTGCTTTTCGGTCGCACCGTTGTTGCGCAGCATCGGAATGCCGATCGCGGCCATCGGTAGGCCGAAGCGCAACTTCTCGCGCGGCGTCATCGACAGCGGCGAGCGCATCGTGCGGCCCATGCGCGCCATGCGTTCGCCGGTCTTCCTCGCCAACCGAAAGAACCGGTGGATGCCCGCGCAGTCGGAGGGGAAGTCGCGCACGAAGGCATCACGCAGGTCGTCGGGGCGATCGGTCAACAAGTAGTCGAACGACTCGCCCTTGTAGCGGCGGATCGCCCGCAGCGGCGGTGTCGCCGGCGCACCCGGCCCCAGGAAATCGAACACCCGGCGCACCATGCCGCCTGGCCCGCACTCGTTGAGCCAGTGGATCGCGGTGTCGAACACGAAACCCTTGCGCTCGTAACCCGACAGGTAGCCGCCGGGCCGCCGCGCGGCCTCGACCACGCAGACGTCGAGGCCGGCCTTCGCAAGCATCGCTGCCGACGTCAACCCGCCCATGCCGCCGCCGATGATGACGACGTCACACTGCTCGGGAACGGGGCGGTAAGAGGGCAAGTCAGCAGCATACCAACCAGCCGAATGGAGTTGGCCGTGACTTCGTGCGGTCAGTTGTAGGTGTACTGCGTGGTCGTCGCACAGCCGGTCGGGCTCTGCAGCAGAACCGTCGCCGTCCCCACGGTTCCCGGCGGGGTCGTGCCCGAGATGAAATACTGCGACTGCGTGGTCACCTGGATGGGGGCGCCGTTGATGGTCACGGAAGTGCCAGCCAGGTAATTGCCGACGATGTAGATCGGGGCGCCACCGGCCGCAGGGCCACTGGTGAACGGCAGGTAGTTGACGATCGG
>DRKG01000112.1 GCA_011051855.1 bacterium
CCACCCCGGCCAATACCGGGACCTGTACGAAGCCGAAATGGCGGCCGTGCAGCAGGAGATCGACCAGGGCCTGCGCGGGGCCATCGACCTGCGCCACCTGCCCCGGATCGCGACCAGCATCGTCACCAGCGAAGGCCCGCGCCACCGCATGACGCTCAACACGCTCGCCTCGGCGTTCCGCGTGTTGCACGTGATCACCGGCAAGGACGGCCCACGCTACCGCTACCACGACCGCACCGAGAGCTGGTTCGAACTGGTCACGATGCAGGCGCCACCGCGCCGGGATCTGCGCCCGCTGGCCGAGCACCTGGCCGAACTCGAACCCGAGCACGACGGCGCCTCGTGGCAAGCCGACGGGCCGATGGCGCCGATCCCCGAACTCTACTTCGGCGTGCCGGCCGAACAGGAATACGGCGAGATCACGCGCGACCTGCGCCCGAGCAAGCTGCCTCCCGAGCAGGTGGTCGAGGTGGTCGCGAGCTTCTTTGCCGAGGCGGATCGCTCGGCCGGCGGGTAGATCGGCCGGAGCCTCGGCGCCATAGTCGGGGCGATGAAGTCGCTTCGTTGCCTGCCCCTCTGCCTGCTGCTCCCGGCCGCGTGCGGCGATCCGGCGGGCGTCTGGCAGACCGCCGACGGCAGGTATCGGGTCGTCGCCGAATGCGGGACCGACGACCTGCACCACGCGATCGCGCAGCAGCCATCGGCAACGAGCGTGGTCGCGCTCGACGGCGACTGGCGGCGGGTGCTTCGCACCGTCGACGAAGCCGCGCGCAAACCGACGCCGTTCACGATCGCAACCGGGCCGCGACCGACCGACGACGAACCGATCTGCGACGCGGTCGTGACCCCGGATACGGGTGCCCGGGCCGCGCTCGAACTCGCCGTGCTGGCGGCACGTGGCGTCGACGTGCCGCGGAGCAAGGTCGCCGTCGGCGTGATGGTCACGACCCCCGAAAACCGCGCCGCGGGGGGAACACGTCGCGTCGCGCCGGGAGATGCCTTCCTGGCGATGCTGCGCGCGCAACACGGAACGCTGCTCGGCCCCCGACCCGACGACAGCCGCGCGACCATCGGCCTCCTGGCGGCGGGCGACGCACCCCAAGCCCTGGTGGCGGAAGTGCGCGCGAGCGCGCGCACGGCAACGTCTTTCGTCCTGCTCGAACCGCACGACAACGAACCTCCAACGGCGTTCCGGACCCGGCTCGCCGCCCGCGGACCGGCCTCCGTGATCGTCGTCGGCGACCCTGCCACCCTGAAGGAAGGGGACCTCGGCGAGCTGCCGACGATCGTGCTCGATCGAAGACTGGACGATGCGCGCACGTTCTGCCAGATCGCCTGCCCGCCGTCGGCCGTGGGCCGGGCCATCGCCGACGAGGTCCGTCGACTGCTACCCGAGGGGGGCGCGCTGCTGCTGTGCGGCGGCGCAGACGACCTCCGCGAAGCGTTCGCCACCGCCCTCGGCCTGCAGCGCACGCGTTGACCGCAACGCACGACAGCCCCACCACCCCGTCACCGAGCGGCCTCACCTACATGGTGCAGGCCGCGTTCTGGTTTGCGCTGATGGCACTGTTGGTCAAGCTGGCGACCGCGCGCGGCGTGCCCACGATGCAGGTCGTCCTGGCGCGCGCCTGTGTGACCTTGCTGCTCAGCGCGTTCGGGCTGTGGCGCGCGGGCCTGCGGCCGCTCGGCAGCAGGACGGGCCTCTTGCTGCTGCGCGGCCTGTTCGGTTCCGGCGGCTTGATGTGCTTCTACGCCGCGGTGCACCACCTGCCTCTCGCCGAGGCCACCGTCATCCACCAGATCTCGCCGGTCTTGACCGCGGTGGTCGCCGCCATCTGGCTACGCGAACGCCTCGAACCGCGCATCGTCACGGGCATGCTGCTCGCGTTCGCCGGCGTGGTGATGATCGCGCGGCCGGCAAGTCTGTTCGCCGCACGCGCAGCCACCGACGGCGCCGACATCGCATGGCCGTTCGTGCTGGTCGGGGTTCTCGGCGCCTTGTTCGCGTCACTGGCCTACGTCGCCGTGCGCGCGCTCGGCCGTCACGAGCCGCCGCTGCGCGTGGTGTTCTACTTCCCGATCGTGACAGTGCCCCTCAGCCTGCCGTTCGCGGTGCGCGAATGGGTCTGGCCGGACCTCACCGGCTGGTTCGAACTGCTCGGCGTCGGCGTCACCACGCAGATCGCGCAACTCGCGATGACCCGGGGGCTCGCGCGCGAACCCGCCGGGCGGGCGATCTCGGTCGGCTACCTGCAGGTGGCGTTCGCAACCCTGTTCGGCGTATGGCTCTTCGACGCAGTTCCCGGCCCGTGGAGCTGGGCCGGCATGGCGCTGATCGTCGGCAGCCTGGTCGTCGCACGGCGGTAGCCGGTCCCGGATCGACAGGTGCGCGGCCACAACGGCTACGTTGACGCGCCATGCCCCGGATCGTCGCCCCGATCGCGATCGTCGCGCTGTTGCTCCTGGCAACCCTCTGGCTCATCGGAGAGAGCCCCACGACGCCGACCCCTCGGAGCGATCCGGACCGCAGCGCACCCGCGGATCCGCTCCCCGCGAGATCCGCACATGGCGATCTGGCGCCGACGGACGCTGCCGCCAGTGGGGCCGAACGCGTCGACCCGGGAGTGGACGCTCCGGTCTACACCGTGCGGGGCTCCGTCCTGCCCGACGAGCGCCGCCGCGACCTGACCGGCCTGCGCGTGCTCGCCTACGCCGGAGACGCCGACGACACCGCGGGCCTCGTGGCCGGTTCGCTCACATCCATGGGCGGTCGTCGCCGCCAACCAGCTTTCGTGCTCGACGAAGATCCGATCGCCGAGACCGTCGTCGATCGCCACGGCGGCTTCGAACTGCAAACCCGAACGCGACACCTGCGGGTCACGCTGGACGACGACTTCTACCTGCAGGCGATGCCCGAAATCGTGCACGTCCCCACCGACACACGGGTCGCGAACGTCGTGCTGTCTCCGCTGCTCGGCGGGATGCTGCGCGGCCGCCTGCTCGGGGAACGCGCCGCCGAGGTCGCCGAGATCCGACTCACGATGCGGTCCGACCCGATGTCGATCCTGCGCGACCCGCGCATGCTGATGGCCGCTGTGCGGGCGTCGATCAAGCCCGCGGCAAAGCCGCGCGAAGACCTCACGTTCGTCTTCCGGGCCGTGCCGCCTGGATCGACGATGACCCTCGCCGTGCGCGGCGGCCGCTCGTCGGCGCGGATCGCCGAGGCGCCGCTGTCGCCGGGCGAAACCCGCGATCTCGTCGTGCCGGTGGCGACCGCCGCGACGCTGCGCGTCGAAGTCGCCGACGCCGAGGGTATGCCGATCGACGCCGCTTCGGTCCTCGTGCGCCCGCGCGGCAACGACCTCGGAACGCACCTGCAGAGCCAGAGCGCGCGAACCGACGCACAGGGCACCTGCACCTTCGCGAGCATCGATCCCGGCGAATACACCATCGAGACCACGACGCGCGGTCGCGCGCCCGAACGCACCGAGGTCGCGCTCACACGACAGAACGAGCCGCACGTCGTGCGCGTCACCCTGCGCGAAGGAGGCTCGGTGACCGGCGTCGTGCACGCACCGGACGGCACACCGGTCGCGGGCGCCCGCGTCGCCCACCATCCGAGCGAGAGCATTCCGCTGCTCGGCGACCTCGCCGCCAGTCTCGGCCCGAACTACCTGAATCAGGTCAGCCGCAGCGGTGCCGAGACCGACGAACACGGTCGCTTCCGCCTGACGGGCATCACCGACGAAGACGAGTTCCTGGTGGTCGCGGCACACGACGATTACGCCCCGGGCATCGCCCGCGGCGCCCACATCGGCGACCAGGACGTCGTGGTGACGCTGCAACCCCAGGCGACGGTACATGGCGTCGTGGTCGCCAAAGCCAGTGGAGAACCCATTCCCGAGTTCACCGCATCGCTGCTGCGCACGACCTTCCTGGTGATGAAGACGCCGATCGCCCGCGAGGCCGTGAGTGACCGGGACGGCGCCTTCCGCTTCGCGGGCATCCCGATCGACTCCTACACGCTCGATATTGCGGCAGACGGCTACGGCCCTCTGCAGAAGAGCGTGCGCGTGCCGCAGAGCGGGCGACTCGATCTCGGCCGCCTCGAACTCGATCGCGCAGCCAGCGTGCGCGGCATCGTGCACGACGAAAGCGGCATGCCGATCGCCAACGCACTGGTGCGCAAGCGGCGCGGAGCGATGGCGGACAACCCGATGCTGGCCATGTTGATGGGCTCGGGGGCGAGTACCCGGACCGACGCCGACGGCCGCTTCCTGCTCGATGGCCTGGCGCCCGGCCGTCTGCAGCTCATCGCCAACGCGCGCGGCTTTGCCAGCGGTCGCAGCGAACGCCTGAAGCTCGCCGCCGGTCAGCAACTCGACGGCGTGGCGATCGAGCTCGGCCACGGCGGCACGATCCGCGGACGGCTGCTGTGCGGCCGCGATCAACGCGCCGAGGACTTCGTGCTGATCGTGCAGCACCAGGTCACACAGACCACCGCCGGAGTCGATGTCTCCACCGATGGCACGTTCGTCGCGAGCAACCTGGACCCCGGCGCCTACCAGGTGCAGGCGATGCCCGCGGGATTGATCTCGAGTCTCCAACAGCCGAACTGGCACCCGGGCGAAGGGCTGCACTTCGGCGAAATGGTGCGCCGACTCACCGACAACGTGGTTTCCCAGCGCTGCACCGTGCAGAGTGGTGAGGAATGCACGGTCACGCTCGACGTGCGCGACATCGCGCTGGGTGCGCAATGGCACGTGCGCGTCGAAGTCGGCGGCAAACGGCTCGACAACGGCATCGTCGAGGCCGTCGCGGTCGACACCGGCACGTTGCGCGTGGCCATGATCGACGACGGCGCGGCGACGTTCGGGCGCATGCAAGCCGGCGAACACCGGTTGCAGGTGCGCACCGGCCTGTCGCTGACGCCGGTCGGGGGACCGGTCACGCTGACGTTCCCGGCGGGTGCCGACGAGCACTCCGACACCGTGCGCCTGCCCGGCGGCGAACTGCGCGGGCGCGTCGTCGATGCCGTCAGCAACGAACCTCTGCACGGCGCGGTAGTGCGATTGCTCCACGACGGGCAAAGCGAACGCGACGACCCGATCGGTCGCTGCCTGACCGACGTCGACGGCGCGTTCCGGTTCACCGGCCTGCCTGACGGCACCTACAGCGTCGTCGCGGGCCCGCCACTGCTGACCGCCCGCAACACCGCATCTCGCCGTTCCGGCATCACCGTCACCTCCACCGCGGCCGGCGATCCCATCGAGCTGCGTTCCCAGCCGGCGGCGGGCGCCTCGGTCCTGGTGACCTCCGGGACCGGCGCCCCGATCGCGGGTGCAACCGTGCTCTGCGTCGACGAACGCAGCCGTCCGCTCGGCAGCTTCAACATGACGGCGACCGGCGCCGACGGCCGCGCGTGGTTCGGCGGTCTTCCCGACGGCTCGGCTCGCGTCATCGGCCGCGCGCCCGGCTTCGCCCCCGCGGCATCCGAGCTGCGCACCTTGCGCGCCGACGAGGCGGCGACCTTCCAACTCGCACTCGGCGGCGGCGCGCCGACGCACATCTCGATCGTCGATGCAGGCGGCCGCAAGCTGAAGGGAGCGACCCTGGCCGCGCGTTTCGGCGACGGCCCGTGGCTGCCATCGATGCTGCTGGTGCGCGCGATCGCCGCCGACGGCAGCATCGACGTCGGCCGACTCGGCCCTGGCACCTGGACCTTCCGGGCGACGCATCCGGCGATCGGCACACGCACCGTGGAACGCACCATTGCGGGCACGGCACCGGTCACGATCGTGCTCGGCGGCGACTGAGCCCCGTTCGCCACGCCACCGCCGAATGGTAGCTTGCCGACGATGTTCGACCGCTCGTCGACACACTACTGGCTCGGCCGCTTCGCGATCGGGGTCGCGCTGCTGATTGCCGCGGGGCTCGGCCTGGTGGCGAGAGTCCTGCCGGTGCGCGATTCCCTCGGCCTCATCAGCCTGGCTGCGGGCCTCTACGGCTTCCGCCTGGCGTACACGTCGATCGGCCCGTTCCTGCGGGCGCACAACTACCGACAGCTCACCCAGAAGCAGTGGAACGAGGCCGCACAGGCGGCGTTCGCGCGCGCATCGCTGCCGCGGCGCGTCTTCTATCTGCTGGTCGCGGTGGCCGAAGCCGACGGGCCGATCCAGCCGGGCGAACGCGAGCTCGTGCGCCGGTTCCTGCTGGAGCGATTCGGCGACCCGGTGCACGCCGACGAGATCCAGTCATGGGAGATGCGCCCGCTGCCGGTGCAGGACCGCGTCGGACTCGCGGCGCGCATCGCCAACGGCCTCGACGAGCACGAACTCGACACGCTGTTCTGCTGGTGCGCGCTGGTCACGTTCGCCGACGGGCGATTCCGCCAGGACGAGCACGCGGCACTGCACGACGTCGCCACCGGACTCGGCATCCCCGGACCGCGCGCCCGCATGCTGTTCCACTTGGCACGGGCACAGTTCCTGGCGGGCGACTCCGGCCGACAACGGCAGGGAGAACCGCAGCGACCCGCCGGCGCCCGTGCCGACGCGCTGGCCGTGCTCGGGTTGCCGCTCGATGCGACCGCCGAACAGATCCGCCGCCGCCACCGCGAGCTGGTGCGCAGATTCCACCCCGACGCACAGCCGAATCTCGGCGAGGTCGCGCAGCGTGAGGCCCGCGAACGCTTCCACGCGATCCAGCGGGCCTACGAGGTCCTGACCAGTTGACGATCAGATCCAGTTCGGCTTGCGCTTCTCGAGGAACGCGGCGAAGCCCTCCCTCGCCTCGTCGGTCGCACGCAGGTCGGCGATCCACTTGGACGTCACCGGGATCGCGTCTTCGAGCGACAGGTGCGCGACCGCGCGAATCAGCTCCTTGGCGCTCGCAACCGCGGCCGGCCCCGCGGACAGCAACTCCTTGACCACACGATCCACGGCCGCGTCGAGATCGGCTTCGGGCACCGCCCGGTGCACCAGCCCGATGCGCTGCGCCTCGCGACCGTCGAAACGTTCCCCGGTCAAGAACAGCGTGCGCGCGCGACCGGCTCCGATCTTCTGCAGCACGAACGGCGAGATCACCGCCGGCACGATGCCGAGCTTGACCTCGGTCAGGCCGAACAGGCAGTCCTCGGTGCAGATCGCGGTATCGACGGCGGCCGTCAGACCGGAGCCGCCGCCGAGCGCGTGCCCGTGGATGCGGCCGACCACCGGCTTCGGACAACGCGCAATCGCCAGGAACATGCGCGCCATGCGGTCGGCGCCAGCGGCATTGTCCGCGTGCGGCAGCGACGCTTGGTCCTTCATCCAGGCGAGATCGGCACCAGCGGAGAAACTCTTGCCGTTGCCGCGCAGCACGACGACGCGCGTCTGGTCGTCGACACCAGCGGCGGCGAAGGCATCGTGCAGCTCGTCGACGACGACACCGTTGAAGGCGTTGCGCACATCGGGACGATTGAGACGGATCTCGCGAACGGGGCCATCCTGCGCGATCTCGAGGGTCTGGTAGTCGGGCATCGCCCAACAGATTCGCCGGCAACGGCGTTCGATTCACGGACGAATCGCCGTCGCCGCCTTGCGCCCCCCTTTGCGACGCCGCGCCGCGCGGGCGGCCTCGCGGGCCGCTTTCTCCTTGGCCTTGCGCTTTGCGGTCTCGCGCTTCTGGTTCTCGCGCCAAGCTCGGCTGAAATCGCGCCCCTTGTCCTGATGGTTGTTGTCGTAGAACGGCCGGCCGTAGTCGACGAAACCCTCCAGGTCGAAGTCTTCGAGCTTGCGGAACCGGCGCGCCAACAAGCGTTCGTGCACGACATCGACGAGCGGCCTCAACTCGAGTGAACCATCGGCAGCCCGGCGGAACGTGTCGCGTTCCTCGGTCTGCGCCCGCTCGACCTCGCGCCAGCGATCGAAGTCCTGCCACTGGCCGCGTCGCCGCTCGTCCGGGCCGTGCCGACGCAGGTGCGTCGCGTGCAGCATCGCGAACATCTGCTGCTTGCGACGTTCGGACATGTTGTCGGCGCGGTACAGCCGGTGCAGGTCGAGTGCGAGCTGCAGTTCGTGGATCAGGTCCTCGGCGTGCCAGAAACCCGGCAGCGCGTGCACCACGGTCTCGTCCGCGGCGAGAACCAGGAACTGCACGTTGCGGCCACCGGCACCGTTGGTCGTGCCGACCGCCGACTGCGACGGCCGGTAGCCGTGCGACAAGCCCACGTGGCGCTCCTTCTGGATGTTCTTGTGGCTGAGGATGAAGCGACTGCTGATGAAGTCGATGACGTCGGCATCGGGCAGGGTCACGCCCCGCAGACTCTGCAGCGCGCTTCAAGCAAAGCCGCCGATGTCGCCGAGGGTCTGCAGCAGCAGGATCGGCTTGTGCTCGGCACGGGCCTTGGCCTTGGCCGACGCGAGGTTCTTGTGCCACTTCAGCGCCTTGACCTTGGCGACCGCCCTGCGCAGCTCGCGGCCACTCTTCTTGACGCCTACGGTCGCCGGGTCGGGCTTCGCCGGCTGCGGGTTGACCTTGACCGGGCGCGGGCGCGGTTGGCTCTGGCCGCCACCAACCAGCGGCTGGCCCATCAGTGCTGGGTGATCGACCGGCGGCTTGACGGCGGGGATGCCGGGCAGGCGCCGGGGCCCCACGGGTGGGCGCGGAGCCGTCCGACTGGCGCGAGCCATCGGGCGGGCGGGGGCCGGGCGGGCCACAGCTCGCGCCTGCGCGACCGTCGAGCCAGCCATGAGCGCAACCGCGCAGAACAGCGACGTGAGGGACAGCTTCGTCATCTCGAGGGGTCTCCTTGGGAGGGCCAAGACTGCAAGTCCTCCGAGGGCTGGAGAACGACTCTTGGACCGCCGCCACCCGCAGCCGTCAGGCCAGTACCGAACCAGGTACAAACAACAACCTGGCAGGGCAAACTGCCCGGGCGCCGTTCCCGGCGAGGTTGTTTTCTTAACCCGGTTCAGTACGGAAGATGCGGTAGATGGCGTAGCCCAGCAGGCCGATCAGCAGTGCCGGCAGCAGGATGCGGCCCATGCCGCGCAGCCACAACAGCATCGCGAACGCGAAGAACGCGAAGGCGAGGAAGTAAGCGCTGCCGAGCTTGTTGGCGCGGTCGTCGCTCACGACGGACGCCGGCCGATGATCGGCTGCCGCTCGACAAAGATGCGCCGCACGCCTTCCTCCCACGGCCAGCGCCGGTTCTTGTCCGGCCACACGAGTTGCAGGCACCGGTAGTCGTCGCCCTGGTAGGCCCAGGTCGCGGCGCCGAAGTAGGGCGCGGCGGCCGACTGCGCGAGCGCCAGGAAGCGCACGGCGTAGCCGACCAGCAGCCCCTCGTGCTTCTCGTCGGTGGCGAACCGCTCGCCGGCCACGCAGCGCTCGACCAGCGCATCGAATAGGTCGTCCGCCAGCTCCGGTTCGAGCCCGAACACGATCACCTCCGGCTGCCGGAAGTGGTGCCACAGCCCGACCGTGTAGGAAAACGACGGCCCGTCGCGATCGGCGGCGACGTGCACGACGTGGCAGTGCTGCTCGGCGATGTTCTGCAACACGCGCCGGCCGGCCTCGGTGAGATCGTCGGTGAGCGGACGCACGGTCACATCCGGAAGACCGGCGCGCGCCAGTCGGGAATCTCGGCGTTGAGGCTGGCGGAGAAGGCCAACGCCAACGCGGAACGGGTCTGGCGCGGGTCGATGACCCCGTCGTCCCACAGCCGCGCGGTCGCGTAGAGCGGGTGGCCCTCGCTCTCGTACTTGGCCAGGATCGGCGCCTTCAGCCGTTCCTCTTCGTCCGCCGACAACGTCTGCCCCTTGGCCTCGAGCTGGTCCTTCTTGACCTGCGCGAGCACGCCGGCGGCCTGTTCGCCACCCATCACCGAGATGCGTGAGTTCGGCCAAGTGAACAGGAACCGCGGCGCGTAGGCGCGACCGCACATGCCGTAGTTGCCCGCCCCGAACGAACCGCCGATCAACACGGTGATCTTCGGCACGTTGGCGGTCGCGACCGCCTGCACCATCTTCGCGCCGTCCTTGGCGATGCCACCGGTCTCGTACTTCCTGCCGACCATGAAGCCGGTGATGTTCTGCAGGAACAAGAGCGGCACCTTGCGCTGGTTGCAGAGTTCGACGAAGTGCGCCGCCTTCTGCGCGCTCTCCGAGAACAAGATGCCGTTGTTGGCGACGATGCCGACCGGCATACCGTGCAGGTGCGCGAATCCACAGACCAGCGTCGTTCCGTAGCGTTGCTTGAACTCGTGGAATCGGCTGCCGTCGACGAGCCGCGCGATCACCTCTCGCACGTCGTAGGGCGTGCGCGTGTCCTTCGGCAGCACGCCGAGCAGCTCCTCCGGGTCGTAGGCGGGATCTTCGGGCGCCTGCATCGCCAGTTGCCCGCGCTTCAGAGTATTGAGATGCGCGACGATCGAACGCGTCATCTCGAGCGCGTGCGGTTCGTCTTCGGCGAAGTGGTCGGCGACGCCGCTCAGCCGCGTGTGCACGTCCGCGCCGCCGAGATCCTCGGCCGACACGACCTCACCGGTGGCCGCCTTCACCAGCGGCGGACCGCCGAGGAAGATGGTGCCATTGCCTTTGACGATGATGCTCTCGTCGCTCATCGCCGGCACGTAGGCTCCGCCGGCGGTGCAGGAGCCGAGCACGCACGCCACCTGCGGGATGCGCCGCGCGGACATCTGCGCCTGGTTGTAGAAGATCCGGCCGAAGTGGTCGCGATCGGGGAACACTTCGGCCTGCAGCGGCAGGAAGGCGCCGCCCGAGTCGACCAGGTAGATGCACGGCAGATGGTTCTCGAGCGCGATCTCCTGCGCCCGCACGTGCTTCTTGACCGTCATCGGAAAGTAGGTTCCGCCCTTCACGGTCGCGTCGTTGGCGACGACCATCACCTCGCGCCCTTCGACCAGGCCGACGCCGGTCACGATGCCGGCCGAAGGCGCGGCGCCGTCGTAAAGGCCGTGCGCGGCCAGCGGGGACAGTTCGAGGAACGGTGCCCCCGGATCGAGGATCCGGTCGATGCGCTCGCGCGGCAGCAACTTGCCGCGCTTGTGGTGGCGCGCACACGCCTCTTCGCCGCCGCCCCGCTTCGCCGCCGCGACATGCGCCTGGATCTCCTCGATCGTCTTCAGGTGGTGGTCGCGATTCTCCCGGAACTCCGGCGAGTCGGGCTTCGCCGTGCTGTGCAGAACGTCGGTCATCGGGGCGAACACGATAGCCCCGAGCCCCCGCTCAGGGAACGTTCGCCAGCAGCAGGTCGCCCGCGGTCAGCGTCATCGCATCGACGTCGAGCGCGAGCACTTGCGCCAGAAACGTCGCTGGCCGCACGGCGACCGGCACCGAGACGGCCCACCCGGCCCCACCGCTCTGCACCGGTGCCGCGAGCGTCACCGCCGGGGCCAGCAGCAGTTGGTGACCGGACGAGAGCGGCAGCGTCGCCGCCGTCGGGGCAAAGCCCAGCGCCAGCAACGCGAAGTCGTCGTTCGGCGGGCAGATCGCATCGAAGTCGATGCCCTGCAGCAGATTCGGCTGCGCGATCAACGCCGGGGCCGGCACCGCCGGCTGCACGGCCGAAGTCGTGATATCGGCATGCGTCGGCTCGAACCACACCGACAGGATCGCGGAGGCGTTCCCGCTCCAATTCCACGATGCGCCCCACTGCGGCGTCAGCGTGCCGGCCTGTGCATCGACCGCAGCCGCGATGCGCACCACCAACTCACCTTGGAATGCAACCGGCAGAACAGCGCCGGCGCTGGCGTCGATGACGCCGTCGTCGCCGACGTCGATCACCAAGGACGCCTGTGCCGCACCGGCGAGCACTGCGTTCCAAGCGACATGCAGCACGCCGACTTGCGGTGCGGGGGTCGCGAAGCGGTAGCGCACCTCGCCATCGGCGACCGCGCTCCCCGGCTGGCTGGCCACCGCTGCCAACTGCCAGTCGACCGTGAAGCGCTTCGAGTCCAGGGTGTGCTGCAACGACAGCGAGGCCTGCCCGATCGACCCGGCGACGGAGCGGACCGCGCCGGCCCAGACGTCGGTGCCAGCGGGCAACGGCGGCGCCTGGATCGCGCCGGCAAACACGGCCGCATGGGCGAGCGGGGCTGCCGGCGCGAGCTGCGCAGGCAGGAACGGTGATGACAACAGGACGAGCAGGATGGAGCGCATTTCCCCACTGCAAGCCTACCCCGTAGGCAGCGACCTGCTCGCCGAGCCGAACGACCGGATCGGGAACCGCCGGTGCGATCGCGTGGACAATGCGCGAACGCGGCTGCATCATGCGGCCGGCGATGAACGACCCAGCCCCCGTCCTGTCGATCGTCGTCGTCAACTGGAACACGCGCGATCTGTTGCTCGCGCTGCTGGGCCGGCTGTTCGACGCACCGCGGCGAACGTTCGAGGTGTTGGTCGTCGACAACGCCAGCGAAGACGGCAGCGTCGCCGCCGCGCGCAGCGCTTTCCCGCGCGCCCAGTTGCTGCCCCAGAGCAACAACGGTGGGTTCGCGTTCGGCGTCAATCGCGGCCTCGCGGCGGCGCGCGGAGACTGGGTGTTGCTGCTCAACACCGACGCCGAGGCGGACTGGCAAGAGCTCGAAGCCCTGGTGTCCGCCGCCGAACGCGCACCCGACGCGGCCGTGTTCGGCCCGCGCATCGTCGACGAGCACGGCCACCCCCAACCGAGCACCTGGCGGCGGCACCTGCCCCGCCACTATCTGCCGCACGCGCTGTTCCTCGGCCGACTGGTCGAGTCCCCACCGCCCACCGCCGACGCCGACGTCGACTGCGTCAGCGGCTGCGTGTTCCTGATCCGACGCCCGGTGCTCGCAACCGTCGGCGGCTTCGACGAGCGGTTCTTCATGTACTTCGAGGAAGCCGACTTCTGCGAACGGGTGCGCCGTGCGGGTCACCGGGTGCGCTACCTGCACACGCCGACGTTCGCGCACGTCGGCGGCCTCAGCGCGGCACAGTCCGCCGAACGCACGTTCCAGGCCTTCCGCGAGAGCACGCTGCTCTACCACGCGCAGTGGCACGGCCGCTTCTGGACCGAATACGTGCGCCTGTGCCTCGTGCTCGGACACCTGCTGCGGCTGACGATCTGGTCGCTGCTCGCGCTCGCCGGCAAACGCGGGCGCGCCCGGCTCTATCGCCGCGCACTGCGCCAGTTGCTGCGACCGGGCTACGTCGGCGAACTGGTCCGCCGCGAACGCAAGGTGCCGACGTTCACCTGATCACCCGCAGCGCCACCAGCAGCAACAGCCCGAGGTGGTCGAGCACGGTCTCGAACACGCGCATCTTCGAGAAGCCGAGCAGCCGCGCTTCGAGCACAGCCGGATGTTCGGCGACGCGCCCGCCGCGCCGCAGCACGCGCACCAGCAGTTCGGCGGTGCCGAGAAACCCGCCGAAACGCAACGGCAGGTCGACGACCGCCCCGCGCCGGTAGAGCCGGAAACAGCTCGTCCACGTGCGGATGCGACTGCGCAGCAGCACGCGATAGGCGAGCGACAACGATCGCGACAAGAACAGGCGCCACGCGGGCACGTTGCGCACCGCACCCTGAGAGTGGTAGGGCGACGCCGTGACGACGTCGGCGTCGCCGATCCGCGCCAGCATCGCGCGCAGTTCCATCGGGTCGTACGACAGATCCCCGTCGATCGACGCAACCAGCTCGGCGTCGGTGGCCAACATGCCGGTGCGGATGGCGGCGGCGACACCGCGGTTGACCTCGTGGCGCACCAGACGAACGCGCGGCCGCGAGCGCGCCAACTGTTCGAGCTGGGGCCAGGTGCGATCGGTGCTGCCGTCGTCGACCAGCACGAACTCGCAATCGGCGACGTCGGCAAGCGCGGCCGTGAGCACATCGAGTTCGGCGAACAGCGCGGCTATGCCATCGGCTTCGTCCTTCAGCGGCACGACGATCGCCAGCCTCACTGCATCGACTGCGATCTTGCGGGTTGGCGGCGGCGGTGGCGGCGGCCCCAGTCCGACGCTCTTCGGCGCGCACTTCAGCGCCTGCGCGACCGTCGGCGCGTCCCCGCCCTCCGCGAGCAGCGCGCACAAACGCTGGCTGCCGGTTCGCACGCGTTCCTCGTGGGTCGCGCGGATCCGGTTCGGCAGGCCGCGCAGGCGAGGCTGCTGGTCGTCGAGCCTCCACGTGTGGAAGACGCGCAACCGACAG
>DRKG01000113.1 GCA_011051855.1 bacterium
CCTCGCGGTGGCCGAGCCGATAGCCCCTGCGCAGATCCGGCAGCAGGAACGGGATGTTCGTCATGCTCTCCATGCCGCCGGCGACGACCACCTTGCGCTCGTCGAGCAGGATCGCCGCGCGCGCCAGGTCGATCGCCTTCAGGCTGCTGCCGCACGCCTTGTTGACCGTGGTCGCGACCGCACCGTCACCGCAGCCGGCCCGCACACCGACCTGTCGAGCCGGATTGGGGCCGGAGCCGAGCTGACGGGCCTGCCCCATGTACAGTTCTTCGACATCCGTTGGATCGACATCGGCGCGAGCGAGTGCCGCCGTGACGGCAGCGGCCCCCAGATCCACCGCCGACAGCGGAGACAGCGCGCCGAGGAACTTCCCGATCGGGGTTCGTGCGGCGCTGACGATCGCGATGCGTTCCATGCGTGCGCAGTGTCGGTGGCCGATCGGCGCGGAGCAAGCGCGTTGGCACTTCATTGCGACGGCCCGGCGCGCCGATCAATCGGCGAGATGCCGCGCCGACCGGACACCCCCGAAGACGTCACCGCGTTCCGCGAGGTCGTATCGCAATGGCGCTTGGCGGCGCGCACCGAGGTCAAGCGGGCATCGTCGCTGCCGACGTCGATGTTCCAATCCTTCGATCCGATGCTCGAAGCGCGGCTGGCCGACTCGGTCGAGGCGATGATGCGCTGCCTGCACCGACCGGACCTGCAGGCCCTGGCGAAGAACGCGTCGGGTGAGCACCTGACACGCCGCGACGAAAGCATCGAACCGGCGGAACTGGCGGGATTGGTCCGACGCATCGGTCGCGCCCCCACGGCTCCCGACATCGACGATGGCCTCGCCGGCGAATACCTGAACCTGTTGGTCGACGCGTGCTCGACCGGCAGCGACGAAGTGCAGGATTCGGCGCGGCAACTGCTGCGGCGCGACTTCCACGTCGAAGCCGATGGCGGCCTCGATCGCGCCACCGTGGAACTGCTCGCCCACGCCTGCTCCCTCGACGCGGGCGACGGCCCGCCCGACCCTGACGAACTCGAAGAGCTCTGCCACCGGGTCGCCGCGGCAGCACTGCTCCACAGCCAAGAAGCGGAGAAGCGCGCTTGAGCGACACGCACGCCGAGTCTCGCCGCCACCACGCCGTGCTCGACTTCGCACACGCGCTGGTCAGCGCATCGCTGAACCGACTGCTGCACGCGCGCGACAGCCAGTTCGTCGCCGACGCCATGGTCGGCGTGGTCCACGCGCTGCAACGCGCGGCCGCGGCCGGGGTCGAGCTACCGCTGCGGCTGCAGGTCGACGACACCCACATCAGCTACGACGGCCGGCCACTCGACGGACCGAGCCTGCAAGCCCGATCCCTGCTCGACCACTGCGCCCGCCGCGAGCTCTGCGTGCTGTCGTTCGGCCCGCACGTGACCGCGACCGAGGTCAACAGCCTGTTCGACCTGCTGCTGTTGCCGCAGAACGTCGAGGCGTTCCGGCGCGACCACCGCGACGCGGCGTTCACGGCCTACGGCATACGCAACATCAAGGTGTCCCTGCGCAATCCGGCCGCTCCCGACGACCGCGGCGCCGACATCGACGCGCACGGCCGCGCGGTCCGGCGCTACCAGAGCCTCACCGCGGCCCTGCATGACAACCACCGGCGGGCGCACGGCGACCACGAGCTCGACACCGCGCTCGTGGCGACCGCCGTCGAGGGCACGCTGGCGGCCGCCGAGGACCCGACCGAGCCCGAAGAGGCGCCGAGCATGTTGCTGTCGCTGTCGATGCAAGACGACGTCGATGCGTTCACCGTCGGCCATTCGGTGCGCGTCGCGCTGTTGGCGCTGGAGGTGGCTCGGCACTCCGGCGCGTCGCGCGATCAGTTGGTGCGGGTCGGGGCCGCCGCCCTGATGCACGACATCGGCAAGTCGAAGGTGCCGCACGAGATCCTGTTCAAGCAGGGGCACCTGACCGAAGAGGAATGGCACTGGATGGCCCAGCACCCGCGGCTCGGCGCCCAGATCCTGATCGAACAGCACGAGCACGTCGATCCGGGCACCATCGGAGCGGCGTTCTGCCACCACATGAGAGAGCACGGCGGCGGTTACCCCGAGTCGGTGCTGCCGTTCCGCCCGAGCGCGACCAGCCGCCTGATCCGCGTCTGCGACGTATTCGAAGCGCTGACCGCGGTCCGCCCCTACAAGCGCGCACTGACGCCGGTCGAGGCGTTCGCCGTGATGTTCGCCAACGAGCACGAGTTCGACGGCGAATGGCTGCGGCGCTTCGTGCACACGCTCGGACTGTTCCCGACCGGCACGCGCGTGCAACTGGTCGGCGGCGGCGAAGCCATCGTCAGCGGCCAGACCGACGACGTCGCCCGCCCCCGGTTGCGGCTGCTGAGCGGCCCGGACGGCGCCGAGCTGCCTGCCGACCACCCCGAGGCGGTCCGCACAGGCGACGCGATCGCGGGCGTGCCGGTGCAGATCCACGCCGTCGTCACCCACGACCGCCACGTCGAGGTGCCCGAGTTCGAACGCGACCCCGACGCCACCTGCCCGGGCGTTCACGCGGCGTGCCTCGGGTCACACCATCGCACCGGCCCGTAGCGGGGCTTGGAAACGAGCGGCCACCCGCGTTCGATGCCACGATGACCACCGCCGACGACCCCGCACTGCCGCCCCGCCCCGAGCTGTGGCGCGAGGTGCCGCACGGGCGGGTGCTGGTGTTCGCGCCGCACCCCGACGACGAGGTCGCCGGCCCCGGCGGCACGCTGGCTCGACACGTCGCGGCCGGCGACCCGGTGCGCGTGGTCGTGACCACCGACGGCACCAACGGGGACCCCGACGGCCGCTTCGCCGGCATCGACTACGCGGCGCGGCGCCGCGAGGAGTCCCGCGCCGGCCTGGCCGTGCTCGGCATCGACGACGTCGACTACTGGGGCTTCCCCGACGGCGCCGAACTCAGCGACGCCGACCTCGAACTGGGCGTGGCGCGCGCTGCCGACGCGCTCGAGCAGTTCCGCCCCGACATCGTCTACCTGCCGTGGAGCCGCGACGGGCACCCCGACCACCACGCCCTGCACCTGGTCGTCACACGCGCGATCGGGCGCACCGGCCGCGACCTGCTGGCGCTCGGCTACGAAGTGTGGAACGCGATGATCCCCGACGTCGTCGTCGACATATCGGACACCGCCGAGCAGAAGCGCGCGGCGCTGCACGCCCACCAGACGCAGCTCGCCTACGTGCGCATCGACCACACCCTGCTCGGCCTCGCCGCCTACCGTTCCCAGGTCCACCTCAAAGGCCAAGGCCACGCCGAAGCCTTCGAGCGCGTACGGAACCCGGTTCAAAAAACAACCTGACCGGGAGCGTTGCCCGGGCACTTCTCCCGGTCAGGTTGTTTTTCATACCAGGTTCCGTACGCGCCCGAGAGCGAAGGCCGCGATCCACGACGCAGCCACTGCCGCGAACGTCGGCCACCAGTGCGCGAGCATCCAGCCGGTGACCTCGAACGACGGGCCCGCCGGCGCGGGGCCGGACGGGGGCACGTATGGGGCGATCCGGGCGAACACGGGAGATGCGATCTCGGTGAAGTGCCGCCCTCCCTGTTGCGAAGGCACCGGATGCAGCCAGGGGTAGGTGGCCGCGGCCGCCGCCACCAGCGCGAGCAGCACCTGGCGACCGCGACGGACGCGCGCCATCGCGGCAGCTCCGAGCACGACCGGCAGGAACGCAAACGCCGCGAACCGCATCACGTCGTAGGCGAGCAACATCAATGGCAAGATGCCGGCGAAGTACAACCACGCGCCCCAGCGGCCGCCGAGCGCAGGCGTTGCCCACCCCCAGCCGAGCACGACCAGGAGCGGCCCGAACTCGACCGCGACCAGGAGCAGCCACAGCGCCCCCAGTGCCGGCAGGAGCCACGGCACCCACCAGTTCTTGTCGAGGTAGTAGGCGACCCCGTAGTTGCTGGCCATCGGCGCCCGCAGCGCGAGGTAGAGCACCAGGACCGCCAGCAGGCAGAGCGCTTCCCGCCACCACCGCCCGCCGTTCCGGCTGCGCAGATGGACCAACCACGGCGCGAAGAAGAACACCAGCTCGTGGCTCCAGGCACTGACGAAGACCAGCATCCAGAACACGCGCGGGCGCGCGGCGAACTCGACCAGCAACACCAACAACAGAAGGTTGAGCGGATCCGAGAAGCACGCCATCGGCTTGTAGAC
>DRKG01000114.1 GCA_011051855.1 bacterium
CGAAGTGGCCATCGTTGAGCAGCAGCCCGAGCTTGATACCCGAGCCGTCCACGCCCGCAGACGTCGCCGGCTGCGTTCCGGTCCAGCCGAGGCGGTAGGCCCGCGAAATCGAGTTCGTCGGGCTCTTGTGCATGTTCATGAAGTAGCCGTTCGACGATGGCGGCACCGCGCCGGTGTCGATCACGTCCCAGCATATGAAGTCGACCACCAGGTTGTCGTTCGGCGAAGTCGGCAGCCACAGGTAGCTATTCGGCAGCCCCAGTGGCACCCAGGTGTCGCGCACGAAGTTCACCAACAGCGGCCCGCGGTAAACGGTCACCGGATTGCTGTAGTTGTTTGCCCAGGTGTTCGTCAGCGTCGAGAGCTGGGTCGTGCCCATGCGGATCTCGAAATCACCGTAGTAGACCTGCGACTGCTGGTAGGTCGTATTG
The DNA here is from genome assembly GCA_011051855.1 of bacterium. Lineage (GTDB taxonomy): Bacteria > Planctomycetota > UBA1135 > UBA1135 > UBA2386. Next base: position 432 of record DRKG01000114.1, read on the forward strand.
CTCGACACCTGCGGATTGACGTAGAGGTCGTTGATGATCGCCGGCGTCATGCCGAGCACGCTGTTGGGGATGATCTGCTGGGTGCGCACGCCCTCGGACCCGAACGGGAACGCATTGCCCCCGCCCGTCGTCGGATTCGGGTCGTCATGGTAGACGACGTTCTGGGCCGAAAGCAGCGGCGCCAATAGCAGGAGCGGGAGTATCGCAAGCTTCATCGTCGTGGGCTTCATCGTTGCAAGGTGGTGCTTGGGGCGACGACGCCCATGGTAACACCGGCGGCGCCCAGTTCGAGACGACCGGATTCTCGAGGAAAGCTTCGGCGGTATTGCATTCGGCGCTGTGAGCCACCAAGGTTCTTGCCCTCTCGCTTACTCAGGAATCACTCGCCAATGATCCGATCCATCCTCCGCACTCTCTTCCTGGCCACCGCACTCGTCTCGCCGACGCTCGCCCAGGACGCCTATCAACCGAAGACCACCGCCGACGTGAACGTCGACACGGCCAAGACCCTGCCGACGATGCTGCGCCCGCTGCAGCTCGATCAGCTCGAGGCCGAGGCCAAGGCTTGGCAGCAGGTGCTCGCCGCCAAGGCGACCGAGATCAGCAACGCCGAGATCGCCGGCACCGATGCGAGCGCGCTGCGCGCCGAGCAGGATGCCATCGTCGAGCGCTTCAAGATCGTGCTGAAAGCATTCGCCAACCTCGGCGGTGACCGCGAGCCGTTCGACAAGTATCTCGACGCCGCCACCGCACTCAACGTCGACGCGAGCGACCCGAGCGCCCTGGTGACGATGGCGACCGACTGGATCACGGCCCCGACCGGAGGCATCCAGTTGGCGATCAACTTCGGCAAGTTCCTGCTGACCCTACTGGTCTTCCGCCTGCTGTCGGGCATCCTCGCCAGCATCGTCAGGAAGGCAGTCGGCCGGATCAAAGGCGCCAGCGATCTGCTGCGCGACTTCTTCGTCAACGTGACCCGCCGGATCATCTTCTTCATCGGCTTGATCGTCGCGCTGTCGATGCTCAACGTCGACGTCACGCCGTTCGTTGCGGCCCTCGGCGCCGCCGGCTTCGTGATCGGCTTCGCACTGCAGGGCACGCTGTCGAACTTCGCTTCGGGCCTGATGATCCTGATTTATCGACCGTACGACATCGGCGAGGTCGTCACCGTCGCCGGCACTACCGGCAAGGTCGACGCGATGACTTTGGTGTCGACGACGCTGCGCCTACCCGACAACCAGACGGTCGTGATCCCGAACAACTCGATCTGGGGCGACGTGATCACCAACGTCACCGGCCAGCAGACGCGACGCGTCGACATGGTGTTCGGCTGTGGCTACGGCGACGATCTGCAGAAGGCCCAGGACCTGCTGACCGAGATCGTCACCAAGCACCCGAAGGTGCACGCCGACCCCGCACCGGTCGTCAAGGTCCACGAACTGGCCGATTCCTCGGTCAACTTCGTGGTGCGCCCGTGGACCAACACCGCCGACTACTGGGACGTGTTCTGGGACGTCACCCGCCAGGTGAAGGAGCGCTTCGACAAGGAAGGGCTCAACATCCCCTACCCGCAGCGCGAAGTGCACGTGCACCAGGTCACGGGTTAGCCCGACGGGCTCGGTTGCGGCAACGCCGGCGGCGCGCCCAGCAGGCCACGAACACAACGAGAGCCAGCCCCGCCGCCACCTGCGCCCACGCAGCCAATCGCACGATCTTGTGCAGCAGCGAGGCATGCGCGGCCGGCTTCTTGGGCAGCGCATCGAGCATCGCCGCGACGTGGTGAAGTGCCGATGTCGCCAAATCGCCGCCGGGCACAACCTCGTGGCAGGCGATGCAGGTGCCTTCTCGATCGAGCTTCGCGCGCTCGTCCGCGTTCAACGGGCGCGACAGTCGTAGATGGTGGCCGACGGTCTGCAGTTGGCGGCCGTCCTCGGTCACGAACCGCGCCCAATCGGCGGCGAGCCCTTTGGCGCCGACGATCTGCGGCCGTGCGCCCCTCGCCACCACGGCCCCGTCGGCGGTCATCAGATCGACGACGTAATCGCGCGCGGCGTCGACGTCGTTCTTACCGGCCTCGATGCCGTAGCCGGCGGCCTTCGGGTTGCCGTGGCAACTCTCGCAACTGCGTGCCTCACGCCGGGTCGTGTGCGGCTGCAGCGGCGCGTGGTCGACCCCGACCTGCCCCTCGCCCCCCGCACCTTCCACATTCGGAATGCGAAAAGCCGAGTTGCTCACCAGGACTTTGCCATCTGCCCCGACGATCGTTGCCGTCGTCTGGCAACCCGGCACACACGGCGAGATCCGCCCTTCGCCGTTGACGGCCAGCGCGGGGTCCTCCCAGCGCAGGTATGCGCGCAGTTCCGAGATCCGCCCGGGGATGCGGAGCGCGTCGGCCCGCTCGGTGAACTCACACGTGGTGCCGTTGGGCAAGTGGTCGTGACCGACCGCCACCCAATCGATCGGATCGTCCGACGATGAGTAGTCGACCCGCACGTGGCAGCCATAACACTGCGGTGCCCACGTCGAATGGCACGCGTAGCACTCCATTCGCTGCATGTGGCGCGACACGTCGACCATCGCGACCCGCGCCGACAGTGACAGCAAGTTCCGCTCGACCATGCCCTTCAACGGGATCAATTCGTGCACGGCACCGCTGGCCAGGTGCACGTGCACGACATCGCCCTTGCGCACGACGTTGCCGAACGGATTGCCGCGCGCGGTGCGCAGATAGCCGTCCGCCGCATCGGGATGGTCGCTGGCATCCAGGTAGTCCGGCAGTTCGCCGAGCGTGCCGCGCGCCGGACCTTTGGCCGGCGCCTCGGCATACTCGTCCATCGTGCCCAGCGGCAGTTCCCACGGGAACGCAGTCGGCGTGCCGTGGCAATCGCTGCACTCGATCTCGACCGCCGCCGTGATCGCGCCGACCAACTGCCCCGATCCGTGCACGTCGATCGAGGTATGGCAGTCCTGGCACAAGAACCCCTTCTCGGCATGCAGATCGGCGTGCAGCCGCCGGTAGTGCTTGCCGTGCAATTTCTGTTGCGGCGCGCCGTCCGCCGACCACGGCGTCGGGTACGGCGTCTCCATCAAGCCCTGGAACGACACGCCGATGCGGCGGCCGCGATTGTGGCAGGTCGTGCAGGTCTCGACCGGAATGCCGGTCCAGGTATGCCCGTTCGCGGTGACCGGCGCACCGACGCCGCCCATGATCGAATGCACCAACGGACGCCCGGGGCGATCCGTCCCACTCGTGTCGCCGCCCTGGTGCATCCCGCTGTTGGCATACGGGATATGGCACGCACTGCAGCCGAGGCCACGATAGTCGCCGTGCCGCTGGGCGCCGCCCACTGCCAAGTGACAGCGCTGGCACTCACCACGCAGGTAGGTGAAGGCCGCCAGCCGCGGATCGTCGACGACCTGCTCGGCGGTCGGCGCCGCCGGCAATTCCTTCATCGCCGCCAGGAACACCTGCGGCTCCTTCGCCATCAGTTCCCGCATGTAGGCGTGGTAGTCGTCGCCGCCGACCCGCTCTTCCTCCGGCAAGGTCTCGACATCGTAGTTTGCGTACTTGTGTTCGTATCCGGTGAGCCCGCCGAAACCCCACAGCGTGCCCTGGATCTTGCCGGCTTCGGTCATCATCAGGCTCTGCCACTGCGTGCGCACCTGCCACTCGTGGCAAGTGCCGCAGGTGTGTTCATTGATCCACGGACTCCCGGGATCGGGATAGAACTGCTGGGGACCTTCGTGCTCGGCGTAGTAGGCGTGCGTACCGGTGTGCGCCCGCGCTGCGATCGCCTGCCACTCCGACGAACCGCGCGGCACGTCGGCACCCGCCCACGCATCGACGTCGCCACCGTGACAGACCACGCAGCGGTTCCCGTGACCGGCTTCCTGGGCGCGGTCGACGATCGCCCGGAACATCTTCGAGTCGGGCTCGCGAATGGTCTCGATCCCGGCGTGACAGCTCAGGCACGAGTTGCCCGCCGCACCGGGATCGTCGACCTCGGTCGCACGCACCGGTGCCGGCTCGACGATGCGCCGGCC
>DRKG01000115.1 GCA_011051855.1 bacterium
ATTCGCACTCGCGATCCTCAATCCAGTGCAATGTGCGCGACTGGCTCTTCTGTCGGCCGCGCAACCCGAACTGTCGACCTTCGGCCCGGTCGGCTTCTTCCTCGCCAACAAGATCGGTGCCGGCTGGTTACTGGCTATCGGTCTCGGCTGGCCCCTGCTGCTCGCGGCAACCGCCTGGGTCTGGAGCCTGGCTGCGTTCCAGCGCCGCGACCTCGTCTGACGGAGATCAAAATGCGTAGAGCTGCCGATAGCTTCTGGAGCTACCTCGATGTCCCCCTGGCCGGGAGGGTGCGCCTGTTCCTTCTGATCCTGATCGTCCCGCTCCTGCTGAGTTTCATGTTCCCATTGTGGCGGATCAGCATGGAGGCGCCGCAGTATCCGAACGGGCTGTCGATGGACATATACTCTTACAAGCTCGAAGGTGGCCACGGGGGGCTAGATATCAAGGAGATCAACGTGCTGAACCACTACATCGGCATGCACGCGATCACCCGCGACGAGTTGCAAGATCTCGACTGGCTACCGTTCGGGATTCTCGCGATGGCCCTGCTCGCGATGCGCGCTGCGTTGCTCGGCAACGTGCGCACCTTGATCGACCTGTCGATGATCAGCGCCTACATCTCGGCAGTCGCGTTCGGGCGCTTCATCTACATGCTCTACGAGTTCGGCTTCAACCTCGATCCGAAGGCCCCGGTCACTGTCGAGCCGTTCATGCCCGTAATCATCGGCAGCAAGAAGATCGCGAACTTCTGGACGCATAGCATGCCGCAACTCGGCTCGGTGCTGATGGGCGTCTTCACGATGGGAGTGTGGGGCCTGACACTGTGGTGCCTGTGGCGTGGCCGCAAAGAGGCCACCAGCCCGATCTCAGCATGAAGCGGCACCCCGGTGCGCGCAATCCGCGTCAATCGCGGCTGTTCGCCAGCAGGATCAGGATGTGCTTGAACAACACCACCACGTCCGTGAACAGCATGATCGCACCGCTCATCGCCATCGAAGTCGGCAAACGGTGCAGGATCAGACTGGTGTCGTAGAGGATGTAGCCCGACCACAGCGCGACGATCACGCCCGAGAACCACAGACCCGGCGTGAAGCCCATGAACACGCCGAACAGCGACACTGCGGCCACGGCCAGGAAGGCCATGAACAGGATCCCGCGCAACCACGAGAAGTCCTTGCCGGTGTAGAGCACGTAGACGGTCAGGCCGCCGAACACCAGCGCCGTCAGCCCGCTCGCCTGGGTGATCACCTCGGGGCCCTGCGCCGCAGCAATCCACAGCACGATCGGGGCGATCAGCAGCGCCATCACCACCACCCAGGCGGCGAACGCGATCATGTTCAGCGGCTTGGTCTCCGCCACTGCGTGCACTGCCATCGAACCACCGATGAAGATGCCCGCGTAGATCAGCCAGCCGAAGCGGCTGCCGTAGATGACCTCGGCCAGGCTCATCGCCCAACCGTTCACCAGCGGCACGTGTGCCGCCGCCCACAAGGTCGCGGCGAAACCGAGCACCCCGAGGAACAGGATGCCGTAGACCTTCTTCAGGAACGCCGCGCGCTCGCTGGCGGCCGCGAACGCCGCCGGCGGGGCGGCCAGGCTGCGGTAGGGATTGTCGTCGTGCACGGTGCGCATGACGCCGCAGTATAACCCGGGCCACCGCCCGCGCAGCCTCACTGGTGGGCAAACAGCGCGACCGGGCAATAATACAGCAGTTGCGATCCGGTCGTGACGTTCGCCGGGGCCCCCGGAGCGGACAGCACCGTCGAACGCGGGCGCGCACCGGTGAGCACCTCGGCGCCGTTCGACACGACCACCTGACCCGGCGAGAAGAAGTCGAGCATCAGCACCTGCGAACTGATCGGCAAGTCGGCGAATGCGTTGTCATTCGGGATCTGGAACGACCAGGTCTTGCCGCCGCTGTTGTTGGTCGTGCCGCTCAACACCACGAGCGAACCGACGGGAAGTTGGCCGGTGCAGGACTGCGAGATGCCGGGAAACAGCGACCCGATCGGGTAGGGCTGCGCGAGGTTGGCGTCGATGGCGATCGCGGCGAACGCCGGTGCGTTGCTCGGTCCGCTCGTGACGGCGCCGACCCACGGAAGACCCGGACGGGTCGGCTGCAAGGTATGGTTCGGCACCGATCCACCCGAGTGCTGGCAGCCGGCCGGCCCGTAGGTGACGGGCGAGTAGTAGTCGGCGCGATCCAGTCGGTAGTTGTACTGCGCGCCCCCGTTGGCCGTGCCGTAGACCCGGTACTCGACGATCAGGTTCCGGCCGTTCGGCTGGAACGGGAACGGCGTGGTCAGGTCGATGAAGAACTCCCCGTTCGGCAGCGGGTTGGCGGGATCGCGCAACGTGGGAGGCGTGTAGAGGGCCGGGCCGAACACCGTGACCGGCGACCCGTCGTAGTTGTTGTCGAAGTTGGAGCTCATCGTCTGGTGGTCCGCAGTCGACCACCCCATGCGGATCTCGAGTTGCATCGCCACGCCGGCTTCGACCGAGCTGATCTGACCATCCTCGCGGAAGCCGACCTTGGTGATCTGGTCGCCGACCGGAATGGCCAGATCGACCAGGTCGTAGAGACACATGACGCGCGAGGTGCCGCGCGCCAGCGGGAGATTCGGGGAGTTGAGAGGGCCTTCGGGCACCGCTGCATACTCGTCCGGGAAGATCGTGACAGTCTGCGCGCGTGCGGCATGCGTCACGACGAGGAGGGCGGCGGCGGCGGACAGGAAGGAGACGGGGGTTCGTTGGTTGTTCATGGCACCGACTTCCAGCGGAGCGCGGCTCCCGATCCCCAGCCCCCTTTCTCCGAAAACCTGTCGGCGACGCCGGGTCGTCGGCGTCAGCTCTGCGTGCGACCGAAACCGCGCACGCGCAGCTTCACCAGCAGCCGCGCCTGCGCATCCTGGAACGCCTGCCGCGCGGTCTCGTCGCTGGCGTAGCCGAGGGCATCCCGGATCTCGGGGAAGGTCGCATCTTCGAGCAAGCGCAGCTCGAGCAGCCGCCGCTGGCGCTCCGGCAGCTCCTGCAGGGCGTCGCGCACCAACCCGGCCCGTTCGCCGAGGGAAGCCGCCATCGTCGGCGTGTCCTCGCGGCGGTCGGCGGCGGCCTCCGCCATCCCGACGGTCGGCTCGCTGACCCGCCGGCGCACGTCGCGACGCGCGGCCTCATGGAAGCGCACCGCATCGAGCAAACGGTGCCGCACCAACGTGCCGAGATACGAGTAGAACCGCTCCGCGCCTTCGAACGACGTATCGGCAAGATCCCTGACGACCGCCGCCAGCACCTCGTGCACGACGTCGTGCGTGCTGAACAGCGG
>DRKG01000116.1 GCA_011051855.1 bacterium
ACGACCTCCCGCCCGCCGAGATTCGCGATGGTCGCGCGACCGCCGTACCAGCCCGGCTCGTCGGCGCGTCGCAGTTCGAGCTGCACCGGCTGGGGCGGTTGCGCGATCGGGGTGCCGAACAAGCCAGCGAGCCCCGCCGTCGCGCTGCCGGCCGCCGGCGGCGGCGGCGCGATCTCGATGGCGGAGCCGTCCGGGAGGCGCAGCCGGTGCTGCCGGCCGGTGACCTGCACGCTCACCCACGTCAGGTGCTCGAAGGACAGCGCGACTTCCGATTCGCTCAGTGCTTCGACTTCGAGCCGGGTCGGTCCGTGCGTCTCGATGCGCGTGCTCTGGTGCAGCAACAGTTCGAAGGCCCCCGTCCGCCGAACCTCGACGGCCCCGCCGACGGCCAGCGTGGCGAACTTGTCGAAGAACATCAGCGGCACGAATGGTTCCCCGGACGCCGGGCGGTGCCAGACCCGCTCGCCTTGGGAGATCAGCAGGCCGACGTCGACCGCGAACGGCAACGGCCGCCGCGCCGCCGTGCGCACCCAGGACGGCCAACCCGGCGGTTCGGGTTCCGCCGGCGGCAGCGGCAGCCCGATCGGCGCCAGTGGATCCTGGGTCGAGACAGCGCCCTCGCCGCCGGTCGACGGCAGCGGGTAGTTGCCGTAGCCGGACAGTTGCGACGGAAACTGCGGGAAGCCCCCGCGCGGCCGCGTCGGCGTCGACCAGATCGACGAGAACTCGTCCGGTCCCTGCCCCTGGCCGCTCGGTAGCCCGAAGGTGTTGGTAGCGCCTCGCGGTTGTCCGGCCGGCACCTGCGGGCGGGGCGCAGCACCGGCGGTCCCCTCGCGTTGGAAACCTCCCGGGGGCACTTCCTGCGCTTCGGCCGGTGCCGCCACGGCGAGCGCGATCAGAACCTGCGCGAAAGCCAGCGTGCGTCTGTTCATGTTGCTCCCATCGACCGTCGCCCCGATTCGGATCGCAGCCGGTCGAGGCCTGCCGATGCTACCCGACTTCGGCCCCCCAGGTTGCGGCCGCGCTTCATCCCCGCCGCCCCCCGTCCGGCTCGTCATCGCCGATCGGATACTGCGGGCCGCGGAAGTAGCCTTCGTCGGCCGGCGGTTCGTCCGCGGGCGGCTGCAGATGCTTGTCGAGCTTGCCCGCGAACCCCTGGAACTCGAGTTCGAACTCCGCGGCAGACTGTTCGGCGAGGTGCACCAGTTCGCCGAAGCGCGCCACCAACGCCGCCCGCAGGCGTTGGCTGGCAGCGAGGTGCTGCACGCCCTCGGCGCAGTGGAACTGCCCCCGGACCAGAATGCGTCTGGGCGAACGCAGGTCGACCTGCACGCGCAGGCGGGTGACTTCGGGCAGTGCTTCGCCGGCGAGGCGCAGGGCCGCCTCGATCGCCTCGCGTGCGATGCGAACCGGACCGGCGGGCGATTCGCTGATGACCCAGTTGCTCGGCGGCGCGTGCTCGCGCCGGCGCACCAGCCAGGCGAAGTTCCACAGCAGGAGCGCAATGCTGCCGAGCAGCGCCAACCACGCCGCTGGCGTCTGCAGCGGCAGGTGCAGGGCCCGGCCCCCAGCTTCGGCTGCGCCTCCGCCCGGCCGCGGCGAGCCGCCGAGCACGCTGGGCTGCAAGAAGCTCGCGACCCACAGGGCCGCGACACCGTTCGCCACCGCCAGGTTGGTGACCAGCAGCAGACGATCGGAGATGCGGCGCCGGGTGGACACGTTCGGCCGGGTCAGCGCGGAGTGAAGTAGCGATCGATGAAGCCGGTATCGACTTCGCCGGCGCAGAAGTCCGAGTGCTCGAGGATGCGCAGGAACAACGGGGCGGTCGTCGCGATGCCGTCCATCTGCAGCTCTTGCAGCGCGCGCCGCGCCGTCTCGATCGCGAGCTTGCGGCTGCTGCGGTGCACGATCAGCTTGCCCACCATCGAGTCGTAGTGCGGCGGCACGGTGTAACCTTCGTAGACGTGGCTGTCCCAGCGAACGCCGGGACCGGCCGGCGGCACGAACGAACGGATCGTGCCCGGCGAGGGCTTGAAGTTCTGGTCGGGATCCTCGGCGTTGATGCGGAACTCGATCGCGTGCCCGCGCAGCTCGACGTCCTCCTGCCGGAACGACAGCGGCTCGCCGGCCGCGACCAGGATCATCTCGCGGATCAGGTCGGTGCCGGTCACCTGTTCGGTCACCGGGTGTTCCACTTGGATGCGCGAGTTGATCTCGATGAAGTAGAAGTCCTTGTCCCGATCGAGCAGGAACTCGACCGTGCCGGCGGAGTGGTAGTTGGCGACCTTGGCCAGCCGCACCGCCGCCTCGCCCATGCGCCGGCGGGTGTCGTCGTCGAGCACCGGACACGGACTCTCTTCGAGCAGCTTTTGGTGCCGGCGCTGGAGCGAACAGTCGCGTTCGCCGAGGTGCACGACGTTGCCGTGGGTGTCGGCGAGGATCTGGATCTCGACGTGGCGCGGCTTCTCGATGAACTTCTCGATGTAGACGGTCGAGTTGTTGAACGCGGCTTCGGCTTCGGCGCGCGCGGCGTGGAAGCCGGTGACCAGACTCGGCTCGTTGTGCGCCACGCGCATGCCGCGGCCGCCGCCGCCCGCCGCGGCCTTGATCAACACCGGAAAGCCGATGCGGCGCGCGATCTCCAGCGCAGTCTGCTCGTCCTCCACCGGGCCGTCGCTGCCCGGCACGCACGGCACCTCGGCGCGCGCCGCCAGTTCCTTGGCCGCGACCTTGTCGCCACATTGCGTGATCGCCTCGGGCGACGGCCCGATGAACTTGATGTTGCAGCTCTGGCAGACCTCGGCGAAGTGCGCGTTCTCGCTCAAGAAGCCGTAGCCGGGATGGATCGCTTCGACGTCGGCGATCTCGGCCGCGGCGATGATCGCCGGGATGTTGAGGTAGCTGCCGGCGCTCGCCGGCGGACCGATGCAGATGGTCTCGTCGGCGAAGCGCAGGTGCAGGCTGTCTTTGTCGGCCTCGGAGTAGACCGCGACCGTCTCGATGCCGAGGTCCTTGCAGGCGCGCAGGATGCGCAGCGCGATCTCGCCGCGATTGGCGACCAGGATGCGTGAGAACATCGGCGTCAGCGGATGAGGAACATCGGCTGACCGAACTCGACCGGCTCGCCGTTCTTGACCAGGATCTCGAGGATCTCGAACTCGCGCTCGGCTTTGATCTCGTTCATCACCTTCATCGCTTCGATGATGCACAAGGTCGTGTCGGCGTCGACGCGATCGCCGACCTTGACGAACGGTTCCGCATCCGGCGACGGCGCCTGGTAGAAGGTGCCGAGCATCGGCGACTTGAACACCTCGCCCTGGGGCTCGGCGGGTGCGGTCCCGGTCGGCGCGGCCTGCGCGGGTGCGGCCTGACCGGGCACTGCCGGAGCGGGCGCCGGCAACGGTGCCGCGGGCATCGCCGCCGCCGGGGCGTAGGCGACCGCCGACGCCGGCTCGGTGCGGCGCACCCGCCAGCGGGCGTTCGGCTCCTCGAGTTCGACCTCGACGACGTCCTTCTCGACCATCATCTCGATCAGGCGTTCGAGCTGCCCCAGGCGGTCGTCGGCGGCGGCCCCCTTGCCGGAACGGGCCTTCGATCCGGCCGTCTTGGCGCGGGCGGCCGGCTTCCGCGCGGACGCCTTCTTCTTGGTCGTGGACTTCTTCTTGGTGGAACGCTTGGCAGCCATCGTGTGGGTCTTGGGCGGGGGAATCCCGCGGAGAGCCGGCACAGTCAACGGGTTCGGGCGAGCGGAATCAACGCGTTCTGCCCGTCGGTTTGCCCGTGGCCCCGATCGGCTACAGCGCCTCGGCGATCTGGACCGCGTTCAGGGCGGCTCCCTTCTTCAACTGGTCCCCCACCAGCCAGAACGTCAGCCCCGGCTCGAACACGCGCCCCTGGCGCACCCGGCCGACGGCGACCGGATCCTTGCCCGAGTAGGCACGCGGCATCGGGTAGTCGTTGCCGTGCGGATCGTCCTGCAACACGACACCCGGGGCGCCGGCGAACAGCGCGCGCGCCTCGGTCGGGGAGAGCGCGCGCTCGAGTTCGACCGCGACCGACTCGCTGTGGCAGCGCTCGACCGGCACGCGCACGCAGGTGGCGTCGACCCGGAGCTCGGGCATGGCGAGGATCTTGCGCACTTCGTAGAGCATCTTGTCCTCTTCGCGTGTGTAGCCGTCCGCCATGAACACGTCGACGTGCGGGAACACGTTGAAGGCCAGGGTCTGCGGCAACGCGGCGGCCGTCGGCGGCGGCTCGTCCGCGAGCACCGCCCGGGTGGCAGAGCGCAGTTCCGCCACCGCGCGCTGGCCGGCCCCCGAAGCCGCCTGGTAGGTCGACACGACCACCCGGGTCAGGCCGCAGCGACGCTGCAACGGCGCCAGCGCGAGCACCAGCAGGATCGTCGAACAGTTGGGGTTGGCGAGGATGCCGTCGTGGCCGGCGATCGCCTCGGCGTTGACCTCGGGCACCACCAGCGGCACGCCGTCGACCAACCGGAACGCCGAGCTGTTGTCGATCACGACCGCGCCGCAGTCGCTCGCGAGCCTCGCGTAGGCCTTCGCGGTGCCGCCGCCGGCGGAGAAGAACGCCACGTCGATGCCGCGGAACGAGTCGTCGGCGAGCGCTTCGACCACGTGGTCTTCGCCGCGGAACGGGAGGCGTCGGCCGGCCGAGCGTTCCGACGCGAGCAGCTTCAGCGAGCGAAGCGGGAAGGCGCGTTCCTCGAGCACGCGCAGGAACTCGTGGCCGACCGCGCCGGTCGCGCCGACGATCGCGACGTGGGGATCACTCATCGGCGTTCTCCGTGCCGCGTTCGAACACGCCGGACTTGCCGCCGGACTTGTGCAACAGTTGCAGGCGTTCGATCACGGCTCCCCGGCAGCGCGCCTTGGTCATGTCGTAGATCGTCAGCGCCGCCAGCGACGCTGCCGTCAGCGCCTCCATCTCGACGCCGGTGGCCGCCACCGTCGCGGTTTCAGCCGTGACGCGCACGGCGTCGTCGTCGACCGCGGCGAACGCGACCACGACGCGACTGAGCGGGATCTGGTGGCACAGCGGGATCAACCGCGCCGTGTCCTTGGCCGCCTGGATGCCGGCGATACGCGCGACCGCCAGGGCCTCGCCCTTCGGCAGGGCTCCGGCCAGCAGCAGGTCGCGCGTCGGCGGGTCGAGGCGGATCAGCGCCTCGGCGACCGCCCGCCGCGCGCTGTCCGCCTTGCCGGCGATGTCGACCATGTTCGCCTGGCCGCGTTCGTCGACGTGCGTCAGGCCGGACGACGGATCGGGATCTTTGCTGGACACACGGCGTAGCCTACGCCCATGGCGGGCACCGCGGCGAGCCGAAATCCGTTCGGCAACCTGCGCGCGCGCACGTATAGATGCGACTGCCCGCGCATGCCGCGGGCACCTTGCCAGCGAATCGGTCCCGTCTTGAGACCCACGGCCCCAGCGGCTTGGGGCCTCGGGGCTTCGTTTCCGGTTGTCGAGTGCGATCGGGAACGCCGATTGGTAAGGCCGGTCCGCGCCATCGCGTGCGGGCCATCGAGCAACCGGAACACCAACATGCGAAACGTCATTCCGACGCCGTTCGGCTTTCTCGCCCCTCTCCTTCTGGCCGTTCTCGTCGGCAGTGCTCCGGCGCAGGAGCTGCGCACGCAGGTTGCGTCAGTGCTGGCCCAGGCGCGAGCCACGCCGGTTGCGGACCTCTATCCTCTGGCCGACGAGCTCGCCGACCTGGCGCCGGAACGTCGGCTCGATTCGTTCCTCGCTGCGGTGATGGGCACGGCCGGCAGCAGCGACAAGCCCGAACAGCGGCTGGTTGGCGCGCTCGCGCT
>DRKG01000117.1 GCA_011051855.1 bacterium
CAGGTTGCGCTCGGTCGCCAGGACGATTCACCCCGCGCCGCCGAGTTCTGGTTCCACGGCCAGGCGGACGCGACCTTCGCCCGCCTGCCGGAACTGCTGCCGTCGCTGCGCTCGACGCCGCAGCGCGTGCGCTGCCTGCTCGCGATGGGTTGCAGCAGCGACGCTCGGCTGTTGCCGCCCTTGTTGCGAGCCCTGGATGCGCCGCACGGCGCCATCGCGGCCGCCGCGGCGTGTGCGCTCGCCTGCCTGCCGCACGAGATCCTGGCGCCCCTCGTGCCGCGGGCGCAGCGCGAGCGCGGAGGTCTCTTGCGTGCAGCACTCGCGCGAGCCGGCCTGCCCGCCGCCCGCCCGTGGCTCAACGCGCTGGCCTTGTCGCCGGAGCAACGCCGCCTGCTGCATGCGGCCCCGGTCCGTCGCTTCGCCGAGGTCGCGTCCTGGTTCCGACGACGTGCTCTCGTCGCCGACTGACCTTTCCTCCTTCCGCACCGGCCTTCCCCTCAGGAGTCACCATGCTGAGCATCCTTCTACCCGTCGCCCTGTCCCTGTCCGCTCCCCAAACCCCGCAAGAGTCGATCACGCGCGTGCTGCCGCTGCAGCACCTTTGTGGCCGCGCAGAGGGACGGCCCCTGCCGCAGTGGGGCACGCTGCTGCAGCAGCGCGACGGCTGCGACCTCACCGCCGCCAACGGGGAACCGATCGACCTCGACAGCGATGACATCCTCGGGTTGTTGTACCCCGCCGTCAGCGACGCCGTCGATGCGGACCGCCTGTGGCTGCACGTGACCGAAGCCGGCTCGCTGCTCGCCACCGGCAACGCCGCCGACATCGCCGTGCTCGAAACCGCGCTGACCGACGCCGAACGGGTAGTCAACCGCATCCTCACGGTCGAGGTCGCGGCCTGGGACGCGAGCGACCGCAACGCACCCGCCCCGATCCTCGACGCGCAGCAGTTCGCGCGCTTCGTCAACGACCGCCAACCACTGTGGCGAGCCATCGCCACCACACGTCCCGGTCGGGGCACGACGCTGGGGCAGATGCACTGGACCCGCTACGTGCGCGGCATCAACGTCGAAGTGGCGGAGAAGGCGACCGTCAGCAACCCGGTGACGGACTTGTTCGGGCAGGGCGGCACGGCCGTGGTGCGCGCGTTCTCGCTGATCGGCTGCGACGACCTCGCCGTGCACGCCCAGTTCGCGGTCGGCCGCCAGCGCGGCAACGTGCGCGTCGTGCAGACGGGACTGGCCGGCAGCGCCGACCTCGACCTGCCGCGGCTGGAAAGCTACTTCGTCAACTGCAGCGGCAGGGTGGCTGCCGGGGGCGCCCTGGCGGTCACCATGCGCGGCCTGGAGGCGACCGGCGGCGACCTCGTCGTGACCGTGCGGGTGCAGGCGGCACCGGCGCGCGAGCTGTCCGACACGACTTCGGCGCTGCTGCCCATTGGCGCGCTGAGCACCGCCGCCTCGACCGCCCGCGCGAACTCCGCGACCCTCGTTCCCGCCGACCGGGAACGCAGCCAGGGCTTCGAGGAACTGCCCGCGTTCTGCCGACTGTCGGACGACCTGTTGGTGCAGATGGTCGAAGGTGCCATCGCCCAAGGCGAACGCGAAGCCGACGAGGTCGGCATCCGCGGCGGCTACCTCTACGTGCACGCCGACGCCGCCGGCATCGCCCGCGCGAAGGCCCTGCTGCAAGACCTGCAGGACCGGCTGGTCCGCAACCTCACCTTGCACAGCCAAGCGACCCTGCACGCTTCGCCGAGCGCGGACGAACCGCACCCGCTGCTCTACGCGCTGACCCTGCCGGTGCTGCTCGGCCGCGAAGCCACCGCAGCGCGCATGCTCGAGACCAACGTCATCAGCGACGTGTTCAGCGAGATCGCCGTCGACGCCAGCAGCCTGGTACCGGGCACACGGCCGCTGCAGAGCGGCACCTGGCTGCACGCCCGGGCGGAGCCGGTCGCCTACGGCCTGCATCTCGACCTCGTGCTGCAGAACGCGGTGGCTCCGCCCCCGACGCTGCGCTCCGTGATGCCGTCCGGCGGCTCCCTGATGCCGACGGAAACCGAGATCATCCACCGCACCCACGACGGCGCGGTGCAGCCCGGCCAGACCGTCGAGCACGGCGACGGACCGACCGTCAACATCGACGGCCGCCCCTACCGCTCGCGCATGACGACGACCGTGGATCAGTGAGTCAAGCCCCACAGGCGGCGCGAGTCCTGGCGGCGCCCCCGTGACCACGGCGGCGGCACCGGCTACAACAGAAGGCATGCGACTCGGCCTGACCCAATCTCTGCGCACCGAACAGCGGCTGATCCAGTCGCCGCAGATGATCCAGGCGATGCAGGTCCTGCAGTTGCCCCTGATCGAGCTGAAGGACCAGGTCGAGCAGGAACTGCAGGAGAACGTGTTCCTCGAACGTCAGGACGACGCGGAGCGCTCCGAGGCGGGCGCTGCGGAACCGGACGCCGCCGATCCGGGCGCGGCCGAACGCGAATCGAAGACCGACGACGATCCCTACGAGGATCCCCTGCAGCGCGAGTTCGAAGCCGAGATCGACCAGCTCGAGGCGCGCGTCGAACCGAGCTGGCGCCAGCGCTCGTCGTTCAACGGCGACGATGAGGACAAGAAGCTCGAAGCGCTGCAGAACACCCCAGGGCGCAGCACTTCGCTCGCCGACTACCTGATGATGCAGGTGCGCACGCAGGAGTCGGACCCCGAACTGATCGCGGTCATCGAACACGTCGTGTTCTCGCTCGACGAAGACGGCCGCCTGTCGGAAACCGCCGAGAGCATCGCGCAACAGCTCGCCGTGCCGGTGCCGCTCGCCGCCGAGGCGATCGCGGTGGTGCGCGACCTCGAACCGATCGGCGTCGGCGCCCGAGACCTGCGCGACTGCCTCTTGATGCAGCTCGACCACATGCAGTTCGTGCGGCCTTTGACTCGCCGCATCGTCGAAGACCACCTCGACGATCTGGCGATGAACAAGCTGCCGAAGATCGCCAAGCAAACCGGCGCCAGCATCGAGGACATCAAGGAGAGCTGGGAGTTCCTGCGCTACTCCTGCAACCCGCACCCGGGCGCGGAGTTCGATGCCGGCCCGGCGACCGGCGTGCAGCCCGACGTGGTCATCGAGGAGATCGACGGCAAGTTCGAGGTCAAGTCCCAGCGCGGTTCGCTGCCCGAACTGGCGATCTCGCCCGTCTACCGCAACCTGCTGCAGGAGGCACGCAACGACCCGAAGGTCTACGACTACCTGCGCAAGAAGATCGAAGCGGCGAAGTGGTTCATCGAGGCCGTGCACCAACGGCAGAACACGATCGAACGGGTCGCCACCGAGATCGTGCGTCGCCAGGAGGGCTTCCTGCGCCACGGCGTGCAGCAACTGAAGCCGATGAAGATGCAGGACATCGCCGACGCCATCGGCGTGCACATCTCGACGATCAGCCGTGCGACCTCGGGTAAGTACATCCAGACGCCGCAGGGCATCTTCGACATGAAGCGCTTCTTCAGCAGCGGCACGATGTCGGACGACGGCGCGATGATCAGCCAGCAGGCGGTCAAGGACACGCTGCGTCAGATCGTCGACGCCGAGAACAAGGACGCGCCACTCAGCGACGACCAACTGGTCGAGGCGCTCGGGGAGCGCGGCATCCACATCGCGCGCCGCACGGTGACCAAGTACCGCAAGGCCCTC